>JAOUGR010000444.1 GCA_029857655.1 Gammaproteobacteria bacterium
GCAGCGCAGGCTTTCGAACTCGGCCTCGCGCCCGCGCGCGAAGGGCTGTTCCACCAGTTTCACCTTGCAGGCGACGAGGGCGGGCATCAGCGTCTCGAGGCTGTTGGCGTCGAATCCCTGATTGGCGTCCACGCCGAGCCAGGTGTCGGGCCGTGCCTTGCGCACGGCGCGCACGCGTTCGGCATCGAGTGCCGGATCACCGGTCAGCTTCAGCTTGAGCGAGCGGGCCTGTGCGTACTCGACCGCCTTCGCTGCCATCGCCCCGGGGTCGTTGGCGGGAATCGTAAAGGTCGTCGTCAGCGGCTTCGGCGATTCGAGCCCTGCGAGCCGCCAGGCCGGCTGTCCCGCGCGCTTTGCTTCCAGGTCCCACAGCGCGCAGTCGAGCGCATTGCGCGCGCCGCCTGGCGGCAGGAGTCGTCGCAGCGCTTCGCGGTCGAGACCGGCCTCGATTTCACGGCGCACGGCCTCGATGGCGCCGCACATGTGGTCGGTATCGTCATTCAAATAATAGACGCCCGCCGCTTCGCCTTCGCCTCGCGCGCCTCCGTCAAGAAGCCGCGCGACCACGACCGCGACCTCGGTGAAGGTATAGCCCGTGATCGTGAACGGCGCCGACAGCGGGATCAGTTCCCGCGAAACATCGAGCTGCATCAGTAGTCCGTGCCGATTCCGACCAGATGATAGGCAATCGCGATCCATGCGAGCACGGCCGTCGAGACGACCAGCACCACGCTCCAGACCTTGGCCGTCCAGCGCCGCTTACCCTTCCAGACAACCGCGAGGTGCCAGAGCGCGAGGCCGAACCCGGCGAAGACCGCGATGCTGCCGGCGACGTGCAGTATCACCAGCCAGAGGTCCATGCTTGCCGTCAGCAGCGACAGGTCTTCGAACATCAGGATGATGATCCCGCCCCAGGCGAGGATCGCGGTCAGCGAGGCGAGCGCGCCGATGCGCACCCAGCGATACGCTCTTGCCTCGCGGCCCGTGAACGGCAGGGGCCTGCGATAGTGGCGGCGCACGAGTGCGCCGACTGGCCAGAAGATCACGGTGAGCGCCAGCGCGAGGAGGCTCGCTACGGCGGCCGGCATCAGCCAGGCCCCGGACTTTGCGGCGGGCGCGCGCTCGAGCATGATGATCGGGCCGAGCATGCCCGCGCTGAAGCGCGTGACGCGGCCATCGACCACTTCGGCGGCCAGCCGATCCTTGCCGGCGCTGTCGGTCCACACGAATGGCGAGATCTCGCGCCACTTCACGGGCTCGCCATTCAGGCCGCGCAGCAAGGGCAGGGAAATGCTGCCGTCCTCGTTGACCACGACCTTGAGTGGCTGGGCCATGTTGAGCACGCTGATCAGGCTGGAATCCGCGCGGCGTGCCATGACGTAGGTGCCTGCGATCGCCTGCGCATGTTCGCTGGCTGTTGCGGCATCGACTGTTCCGGTGAAATCCGGTCCCGGCAGATAGCGGTCGCTGAACTGGCGGAAGAATGTGGCGCGCAGCGGTCCCGACGCGCCTTCCTTGCCCCCGCTGTTGACCGATATGAAATAGCCGATACCGTCGTCGATGAACAGTTGCAGATCGCTGTGGAAATACTGCGTGTCGCCGCCATGCGCGATGGCCCGGCGGCCATTCGTGTTGGTCTCGTAGAAGCCGAGGACCATCCGGTTGAGGCCGGGAATGATCGTCAGCGGCGTGCCGTGCATCGTCCGGGCGGTCTCCTCGGCGAGGATGCGCTGTTCGCCGAATGCGCCATTCTGCAAGTGCGCGATCATGAAGCGCGCCATGTCGGATCCGGTTGCGGCGAGCGAACCCGCCGGAGCCATGCTGATCAGCTCATATCCCTGCGGCTTGCCGGATGCGTGCTCATAGCCATTCGACATGTTGGCGAGCAGCGCTTCCGGCAGCGGCTGGCGGAATGACGAGTTCCGCATGCCGAGCGGCCCGAATATGTTCTGGTCGAGATAATCGTCGAAAGGGAGTCCCGAAGCGCGTTCGACCACGTAGCCGGCGAGCGCAGTCGCATAGTTTGAATAGGCCGGCATGGTGCCCGCCTTGTAGATCCGGTTCGGGATCCAGCGCTTGACGGATTCGCCGATGGAGACAAGCCGCGACGGGTCATCGGTAATCAACTCCTTGACGGCCTCTTCGAATCCCGGCGTGTGCGTCATGATGTTGCGCAACGTGATCGGTTCGCCCTCCGGTCCCGGCGGAATCCTGAAATCGAGGTAGGTGTTGACGTCGGCATCCAGGTCGAGCTTGTCCTGCTCGACCAGCTGCATC
>JAOUGR010000099.1 GCA_029857655.1 Gammaproteobacteria bacterium
CACGGCCGCTTCGTTCTTTGCGACCCCGCCCGTAAACGTGAACTCATTGGTAACGCCGCCGGAGCGCGAGATGATCGAGATCGCGCGCAGGATGATCGCCCGGTGCAGCCCGGCCACGATGTCCTCGCGTTTCTCGCCGAGCGAAAGCCGGTCGCGAAGCTCGGCGCCGGCAAAGACCGTGCAGGTGGAGTTGATCCGTGACGGGGAGTCCGATTTCATCGCCATTGGGCCGAGCTCATGCAGCCCGATGCTCATCTCGTCGGCGATGTAACCCAGGTAGCGGCCGCAGCCGGCAGCGCAGCGGTCGTTCATCTGAAAATTGGTGACGATGCCTTCGCCGTCGACCTGAATGCCCTTGGTATCCTGCCCGCCGATGTCGAGGACCGTCCGCGTGTTCGGGTGCATCATGTGGGCTCCGAGCCCGTGGCACAGGATCTCCGAGCGGATGTGCTCCTTGGAGAACGGCAGCGTCACGCGTCCATAGCCCGTGCCTACGAGGTAGCCCTCCTCGAGGTCGACATCGAGTGCGTCGTCGATGACATGCTGCAGGTGGCCGGCCTGCTGGCCGATGCCGCTGGCCTCTGCGAGGACTTTCTGCCGCGCCCGGCGGAACTTTCCGCTCAGGTCGCCCGATGGCGGCCGGTTCTCGACCTCCAGGATCGACTTGTCGTAAATGTTCAGCAGCAGTTCGTAGGGCAGCGAAAGCTCCCTGCCCACGGCTTCGGCGTGCGCGTAGTAACGGGACCCGGCAACGTCGCGGAAGAAGTCCGACTTGCGCTTCGCCCCAGGGGCGAACATCGCAGCGGACTCGGCGCGTATCCGCCCGAAGACTTCGTCGAGCGCGTGCCGCACGCTGGCCTCGAGATCGACAAACCGACCCGCACGAAACTGGCCGTCGCAGGTCCGCTCGAGGTCGGCGAGTTGCTCGACGAACTGCTCGAGACGGAAGGCGCGTTCGAGTGCGGCGAGAAACTCGTCGAGGCGGTCGCCGAGACCGCCTTCCTGCTGCAGGGCGCGGCGAAACAGCGTGAAGCGCCCGTCAATGCGCGCTTCCTCGCTGGCGACCCGCGCAGCCGTGGCGTAATTGGAGCGCGAATTGGTGATGCCGCGACCGAGCACACGGCTGTCGTCGTCGAGCAGCACGGCCTTCGTGGTCGTGGAGCCAAGGTCGATGCCGGCGTAGGTCTTCACGGCTGTCGCCTCACGCCGCGGGCCGGGCGCCGGCGCGCCGCTGCTCGACCATCTGGAAGTAGCTTTCGAGGCGGTTCTTTATATTGGCCGCGGAGAAGTAACGCGGGTCGACCAGGTCGGATTCGATGAATGCCGCGGGCTTGCCGGTACGCTTCTCGACCTCCCGCATCATCAACAGTTGCCCCGCAGAGAAACTGTTGCAGCTCTTGATGGAGTTGATCAACAGGCCATCCGCCCGGTACTCCTCGACGTAGTTAGTCAGCATGTCGATGCGCATCGGCAGGCTGCGGTTGGTGTAGACGCCGAGGCAGTATTCGGCGAGCGTCTCGAGCGGCCGGCTCGAGTCATGGCGGAAGCCGAAGTCGTATACGCCGCCGACCTTGGTGTAGCTCGACGCCACGACCACCGCACCTTCGTCGTAGAACATCTTCCAGAATTGGCGGAAATGCGTGTAGTTGGGCGGGCCCTCGACGACCAGCCGGTAGCGCTCCTGGCCCATGTCTCCCTCGGGCGTCACGGGGCCGCGGCCCTGGGCAAGGCGCTCGTCGATCTCGTCGCGCAGGAATCTGTAGTACTCGATGGCGTCATCAGTGCCGCGGAACGCGCCGAAGATAGGCCCGATGTAATAGATGCCGCCGAAGTAGGCGTCGATCGGGGAGGGCGTGTTCCGCGCCGTCTGCAGCACGTGGACCAGGTCGTCCTCGGCCTGCGCCGATTTCTTCAGGCGCTCCCGCAGCCGGTCGATGTCGAATTTCACGCCCGAGACGCGCTCGAGTTTCGGGATCACCTCGTCGCGCAGCTGCTTGACCATGTACTCGATCATGTTGGGCGTAAAGCAGCCGTCGCCCATGTACGGGGTGTGCAGCATGATCGTCTCGCACTTGAACTGCTCGCGCAGCAGCTCGAACCACTTCATGAATGTGAAGCAGCCCGTGTACGACAGCAGCAGCACGTCCGGATTGGGGAATTTCTTTCCATTGGGCGCAATGTTGCCCTTGGACATCATGCCGATGTCCGATTTGACGTAGGTGCAGACGTCCTCAGAGTGGCCGATCTTCTCTGCCTCCATGACGTATTGCCCGGAGATGCGCCGCAGTCCGCTCTGGATCGCGTTGACTTCGGGCAGGTTGTTGAGCAGATCGAAGCAGCCGATCAGTTCGTTGAGGTTGCCCGGGACGAAGGTGCTGCAGACCTTCGCGCCGGTCTCAGGCGCGGACGTCAGGCGGTCATAGTGGGCCGCCATCATCGCCTTCTGCTTCTGCATTGAGGCGTCTTTCTCGACATCTTTGGCGGCCGCCTTGGGGGCGGGAGCTGCTGTGTTCATTGTCCACTCCAGAGCTTGATGGAATCCGCAAACGTGCCGGCCTGCTCGCGGATCGGCTGCATCTGGCCGGAATTCTCGGCGTACTTGAAGGCGATGTACGGGATGCCGGCGTCGGCAAGCACGTGCTGCAGCATGGGCCGGTCGAGCAGCGCGGGGTCGCAGAAGCTCGGGGAGGCGAAGATGACGCCCTCGGCGCCGGTGCGCCGGACGGCGCGGACCAGATACTGGCCCTTCTCGAGTGGATTCGGCTCGAATTTCGCAGCTGTCGATTCGGAATGATGCAGGAACGCCGTTGCGAGGTTGCGCAGCGGATCGCCTTCCACGGGCACGTCGCTGGTCAACCAGCGCGTAACGAGCAGCAGGTCGTCGTCGACCACATAGCAGCCAGCCAGTTCCAGCGACTTGATCAGGTTGAGCGGCGGCTGCTCGCAGAACAGGCCTGTGACGACGACGCGACAGTAGTCGCGTCGCGGGCGTTGCTGCTGGCGGGCCGCGGCCAGGTAGTCGCGCAGCATCTCCGAGTGCTGTTCGACTGGCAACACGAGACCGGCGCGCATCAGCAGGTGGGACTCGGCAGCCGGCACCTGCCAGGGCTGCTCGGCGCGATAGGCATACAGCTCGCGGACCAGCTGGCGGTTCTCGTTGTAGACCGCGATCGAGTGACAAAGCTCCTCATCGGTGATCGGCGCGCCGCGCAACCGGGCCAGGTCTTCGCGCAGTTCCGCGAGTTCATTTGCGTAATAGTTGCCGCCGATCTCGTCGGCGTAGTTCTGCGGCACGTCGAAATACCGCGAGTACACGTGGGGGAACATCAGCTTCCACATGCCGGACAGGTTTCGGATGACGTCGCAGATGGACGGGAACAGCATGCCGTCGACGAAGTCCAGCCGGCCCGACAGGCCGAGTTCGACGGTCGAGCGCGGGATGCGGCAGATGTAGCTCTGATAGTAGGCGTCGCCGTGGACGACCTCCAGCCGGTCGCCGCCGCCGACGATCCCGAGCGGCAGCATGCCGGCGGCGTGGATGATCTCGCGGGGCACGTAGATCGGCAGATAGCCCACGACCTTGCGGCCGGGCTGCGCAGCCTTCCACTCCCGTGCGGCGCTGAAGCTCAGATCCTCGAAGATCCGGGTGGCGCGATCGATGATGACGGCAGTGCTGCCCGAACTCAGCGGTGTTCCCACCTGGCGGTCCTCTTTTCGATGAATGCCGATAACCCTTCGACGGCGTCGTGGGTTCGCATCAAGTCGTCGAGATAAAGGCGCTCGACGGCTGCGAGCCGCGTGCGAACGCGGCCCGCAAACTCCTGGCGTGCGGCGCGCACCGCGTGACGCAGGGATTGCGCACTCTTCGGCTGCAGGTGCTGCCCGAAGTAGTCGAGAGCTGCCTGCTGCGGATCGGCGGCGGCCGCGGCGGCAAGACCCAGGGACGCGGCCTCGGAGCCAGAAATGCTGCGGCCCGAAATCAGCAGGTCAAATGCGCGTTGCGGGCCGATCAGCTCGGGCAGCAGGCAGGAAGCGGCCGGGGCGAATACGCCGAGCCTGATCTCGGGCTGGCCGAGCTCAGCCTCCGGAGTCACGAACAGCAGGTGCCCTGCGAGCGCCAGCTCGAGCCCGCCGCCGAGGCAGCGCCCGTGCACCGCGACCAGGATCGGCACGGGCGACTCCAGCATGCGGCCGAGCAACCGGTGCAGGCTGCCGAGCATGGCCGCGCACGCGTCAGGCAGGTGCTCCTCGACGCTCGCGCCGAAGCTGAAATTCGGGCCCTCGGCGTCGAGCAGCACGGCGGAGAGGAGCGGCTGCTCCAGGTGCGCGCCGAGCGCCGCGTCGAGCGCCGCGATCATTGCTGCGTCGACCAGGTTGGCCTTGGGCCGCGCGAGCCGCAGCCGCAGCATGCGGCCGTCGGCTTCCAGCCACGCTTTGAGCGGCTCCGTCACGGACGCCTGGCTCGCGGCTGAATGCTTTCAGTGAGCTCGTCGGACCACGGCATGTTCGCCGCCAGCGCGCGCCGCAGGCCGATGAAATCGATCTCGCGACCGGTCTCCTTGGTGCCCTCGTTGAAGGCGCGGAAACCTGCCCGCGCCTCGGTCATCATGTTGAGCGCGAGCCAGGCGCGCGAGTCTTCCTTGTTGCGGTTCCAGGTTTCGAGCTTTGGCTTGCGCAGTTCCTCGAGCGTCTTGGTCGTGCAGTCCGGGAACATGTACAGCAGCTTGGTGCACAGTGTCTCGACGGCCTCGTCAAGCGGCGCCAGGTCGACGGTGCCGCGGCGCATCAACGCCTGGCCGGCCTTCAGCGCCTCGCCGGTCAGCGGCTTGCCGAACACCGGGCGGCCGTACTCGTCCACGATGCGCGAAGTCTCGATCAGCGGGTTCGGGACGTGGCGCCCGTCGACCTTGAGTGCCGGCACGGTACCGGTGATCAGGCCCATGAAGCAGGCCTCGTGTGCCGAGAACGGTTCGCACAACACGCACGCCGCCATCGCGCGCTCGACGCCGACCATCACCGGCAGGAAATCGGTGCTGCCGCCAATCGGCGCCGAGCCGTGCTTCGGGCCGGCCTGCCCGAAGCGCGCCAGGTCCTGCGCTATGCTGAAGTCGCAGGCCATGCCGATTTCCTGGCCGCCGCCGATCCGCATACCGTTGACGCGGCAGATGACCGGCTTGTCGCAGCCGAGGATGCTGCTGACCATGTCGTTGAACAGCCGCATGTATGCGCGGTACTCCTGCGGCTTGCCCGCGTAGTACTCGGCATATTCCTTGGTATTGCCGCCGGTGCAGAAGGCCTTGTCGCCGGCGCCGGTAAAGACTACTGCGACCACGTCGCGCGCGGCGCTGGCGGCGCGGAAGGCGAGTATCGTGGCCTTGACCATGTCCGTCGTGTAGGAATTGAACTGCGACGGGTTATCGAGCGTGATCCAGGCGTTGTAGAGACCATCGACCTGGCTGCCGCCCTGCGCGTAAACGGGGCGCTTATCGTAGTGCACGCCCTGGCTGACTGCCTGGCGCGCGGCATCGGCAACCAGATTGTGATCCTTCGCGTTGCTGTCGGGACGGATGGCGCTCTCAGTGGCCATGTGTGGAACTCCGGGTGACTGACGGGGACGACGCAGCGTCGGGATTGGGTACGAGCACGGCGCGGCGCTTGATCTCGCCTGTGTGAACGGCGGCGAACACGCGGTTGATGTCGTCGAGGGGATGCATTTCAATGAATCGGCCGACCTGTACGCGGCCGTCGAGCACCATCGCAAGCGCATCGGGATAGAGGCGCGGTGCGCAGCCCCAGTTGCCGAGCGCGCGCGCGCTAAAGGCCATGATGTTCGACAGCCGGATCTCGACCTTGTCCATGGTGAAGCCCACGACGGCCAGCGTTGCGCCGTGGTTGAGCAGGCCGAACGCGGCCTCCTGGCCGGCGCGGGTGCCGGAGCACTCGAAGATGATCCAGCCCGATTTGTGGTGCAGGCCGCGCTCACGCGCGAATGCCTGGATCGCGCCCTTGAGTTCGCGCCCGCTGAATTGGCGCGCATTCAGCGTCAAGGCAGCGATGCCGCCTGCTACGGCTGCGAGCTTGTCGTCACTGACATCGATCGCCACGACGGTGGCGCCGAATGCGTGCGCGATCTGGGCGCAGTAGCCGCCGATACCGCCCACGCCATTGACGATCACGAAGTCGCCGGACTGCACGCCGGCCTGGGTGACGGCGTGGTAGGGCGTGGTGACTGCGTCAGCAACGACACTGACGGCCGCGAGGTCGAGTCCTGCCGCCTGCAGTGCCGGAATCTCGACCGGGCACAGGCCGCGCGCCGGGACGACGACGTGGGTGGCGAAGCCGCCATCAAGGTCGTTGCCCGGCATCTTCTGGTTCGGGCAAATCGTTTCCTTGCCGCGGCGACAGGCATCGCAGGCGCCGCAGGGAATCACGGCCGGGACGATGACCGCTTTCCCGAGCCAGGTATCGGCGCCAGGCCCAGCCGCTACCACGCGGCCGCTGATTTCATGGCCGAGGCACAGCGGCAGGGGATGGTTGGTCCGGATTCCGTCGTAGAAGAATCCGAGATCCGTGTGGCAGACGCCGCAACCGGCGACGGCGACCACCACCTCGCCCTGGTCCGGAACCGGCTCGAACGCGGCCGCGGAGAAAGGTTGCCCCGCGGTGTGCATCAGCCAGCGTACGGCCGTCAACGGCATGACTTCGCGCTCCTCTATTTTGCGCCCCCGGTCCCGCCGGGGGCGCCACCCCGGCCGATTCGACCGCATTGACAGCACATGACCGGACGATTAGGGTAAACTAGTACCAGAATACGTATCTCGAGTCAATCAGAGAGCCGCGGTGCGCGGCGGGCCGTTCCAGATCCGGATTCAGCATCGGAAGGCAGCGATGGCGGAAGCATCCAGCGTCTCGGTCGCATTCGTCGGCAGCGGTGGCGCAGGCGCGCTGACCGCCGGCCGGCTGTTGCTGGAAGCGGCTTGCGCTGCCGGCTGGCATGGCCTGTTGACGCGATCCGTCGGGCCGCAGATCCGCGGGGGGGAGGCGGCGGCACTCCTGCGCATCGCCGTCGATTCCGTCGAGTGTCATGGCGATCGCTTCGACCTTCTGGTCGGCGTGGACTGGTTGAACGCACAACGCTTCGAGACGGAGATCGCGCTCGGCCCGGACAGCGCCGTGGTCATTGACCCACAGGGTGGCGATCCACCCGCGATTGTGCCGGCGTCCGGTGCACGCGTGATCGA
>JAOUGR010000100.1 GCA_029857655.1 Gammaproteobacteria bacterium
GCCGCCGATCTCCGAGCCGTTCAGCACCATGTCGTAGGCGCGGGCGACGGCATCGCCCGGGCCGGCCGCGAGCGCTGCCGGGTCGGGATCGACCGGAGCGGTGAATGGATGATGCACGGCCATCCAGCGCTTCGCTTCGGCGTCCCATTCGAACATCGGGAAATCCACGACCCACAGCGGGCGCCAGTCGGCCTCGACCAGTCCCAGATCGCGGCCGAGCAGCAATCGCAATGCGCCCAGCGCATCGTTGACGACCTTGGCCTTGTCGGCTCCGAAAAATATCAGGTCGCCGCTCGCGGCCTTGCTGCGCTCGAGAATTCCGGCGACCGCCGCATCCGACAGGAACTTTAGTATCGGCGACTGCAGGCCTTCGCGACCCTTGCCCGCGTCATTGACCTTGATGTAGGCAAGACCGCGCGCCCCGTGGCGGGCCACATAGGCCGTGTATTCGTCGATCTGCTTGCGCGACAGCTCGGCGCCGCGCGGCACGCGTAGCGCCGCCACCCGGCCCGCGGGATCCGCGGCCGGTCCCGCGAACACCTTGAAGTCGCTGTCGCGCACCAGGTCCGCGACATCGGTGAATTCGAGCGGCACCCGCAGGTCCGGCTTGTCGGAACCGAAACGGCGCAAGGCATCGGCATAGGCGATGCGCGGAAACGGGTCGAGCAGCTGCACTTTCAGTACGCGCGAGAAGACGTGCCGGATCAGGCCCTCCATCAGCACCATGATCTGATCCTGCGTCATGAACGAGGTCTCGACGTCGAGCTGCGTGAACTCAGGCTGGCGGTCGGCGCGCAGGTCCTCGTCGCGGAAACAGCGCACGATCTGGTAGTAGCGATCGAAGCCGCTGATCATCAGGAGTTGCTTGAAGATCTGCGGCGACTGCGGCAGCGCGAAGAACTTGCCCGGATGCGTGCGCGAAGGCACGAGGTAGTCCCGCGCGCCCTCGGGGGTCGCCTTGGTCAGCATTGGCGTCTCGATATCCACGAAGTCGTGGCCGTCGAGGAATTCGCGCATCGCGCGCGTGACCGCATGGCGGCGGCGCAGCCGTTCCTGCATGACGTCGCGTCGCAGGTCCACGTAGCGGTGCTTCAGCCGCAGTTCCTCGTTGACTTCCTCGTCGAGCGCAAATGGCGGCGTCGCCGAGGGATTCAGCACGACGAGCTTCTGGGCGAGCAATTCAACCTGACCCGAAGGCAGGCCGGGGTTGGCCGTGCCCGCAGGCCGCGTGCGCAGCTTTCCCAGAACCTGGATCACGAATTCGCGGCCCAGGTGCTGCGCGACGGCGAAGGCATCGGCCGTGTCGGGATCGATGACGACCTGCAGCAGTCCCGAGCGATCGCGCAGGTCCACGAAGATCACGCCGCCATGATCGCGGCGACGGTGCACCCAGCCGGCGACCTCGATGGTCCGGCCAGTCAGGGATTCGCCGATTTCACCGCAATAATGTGTGCGCATGGGCCGGCAAGTTTACTTGCGCACCCGTCGCCGCGTCTTGGTTTTGCGGGAACGGGCCACCTTGTCGCCGGTCGGCTTGGGCTTGTCCGCCGGTGGCGTCACTTTCGCGGCGTCTGGCTTGCTGGCCGTATCCGCCGCTGCCGTCTTTTCTTCCTTGGGCTTTTCGGCGACCGGTTCCCTGTCGCCCGCAAGATTACGCTGGTTATCTTTGGTACCCTTGAAGTCGGTTTCGTACCAGCCGCCGCCCTTCAGCCGGAAGACGGGCGCGGAGACCAGGCGCTTCAGCGTGTTGCGGCCGCAATCCGGGCACTTGCGGAGTCTCCCGTCGGAGATTTTCTGAAGCTCCTCGTGGCGATGCCCGCAGGCGGAGCATTGGTATTCATAAAAAGGCATCGCCTATTTTCGCATAATCAGCTCGCCGGACTTCACCGACACCTTGATGGTGTCGCCCGGCGCAAAAGTGCCCTCCAGGATCCGCTGGGCCAGCGGGTTCTCGAGCTGGTGCTGGATCGCGCGCTTCAGCGGCCGCGCACCATAGACGGGGTCAAAACCCGCCGTGCCGAGCAGGTCGAGCGCCGCCGTGTCGAGCTCGAGCTTGAGGTCTCGATCGGCAAGTCTCTTCTGCAAATAGCTGGCCTGGATCTCGACTATCCGGCGCAGGTGCTCTGCGCCCAGCGGGTGGAATACGACGATGTCGTCGACGCGGTTGATGAACTCGGGCCTGAAATGCTGGCCGACAATCTCGAGCACAGCCGCCTTCATGCGCTCGTAATTGGCCTCGCCAGAAAGTTCCTGGATCACCTGTGAGCCGAGATTCGAGGTCATGATGATGACGCAGTTGCGGAAATCCACGGTGCGGCCCTGGCCGTCGGTCAGCCTTCCATCGTCGAGCACCTGCAACAGCACATTGAATACATCCGGGTGCGCTTTTTCGATTTCATCGAGCAGGACCACGGAATAGGGCCGACGGCGCACGGCCTCGGTGAGATATCCGCCCTCCTCGTAGCCGACATAGCCCGGCGGCGCGCCGATCAGCCGCGCCACGGAGTGCTTCTCCATGAACTCCGACATGTCGATGCGCACCATCGCCTCTTCGGTGTCAAACAGGAACTCGGCCAGCGCCTTGCAAAGCTCGGTCTTGCCGACGCCGGTCGGCCCGAGGAACAGGAACGAGCCATTCGGCCGGTTCGGATCCGCCAGCCCGGCCCGCGTGCGGCGGATGGCGTCTGCGACCGTGCGTACCGCCTCCTGCTGACCGACGACGCGCTTCGCCAGCGCCTCCTCCATCTTCAGGAGTTTTTCACGCTCGCCCTGCAGCATCTTGGAGACCGGGATGCCGGTCCACTTGGAAACGACCTCGGCGATCTCCTCCTCGCCCACCTTGTTGCGCAGCAGCTGGGGCTGCTTCGACTCGGCATCGTGCGCCGCGACGAGGCGCTTCTCGAGCTCGGGAATGCGCCCGTGCTGCAGCTCCGCGGCACGCCCGAGGTCACCCGCGCGGCGCACGGCCTCCAGTTCAAACCTCGCGCGCTCGAGTTCTTCCTTGATGTGTGCCGCGCCCTGCATCGCAGCCTTTTCGGCTTTCCAGGTTTCCTCGAGGTCCGCGAATTCGCGCTCGAGCCCCTTCAGCGTGGCCTCGAGCTGCTCGCGCCGCTTGCGCGAACCCTCGTCGTCCTCCTTCTTGAGCGCTTCGCGCTCGATCTTCAACTGGATGATGCGCCGCTCCAGGCGGTCGAGAACCTCCGGCTTGGAGTCGATCTCCATGCGGATGCGCGATGCCGCCTCGTCCATCAGGTCGATCGCCTTGTCCGGGAGCTGGCGGTCGCTGATATAGCGGTGAGAACGCGTTGCCGCGGCGACGATCGCGGGATCGGTGATATCGACCCTGTGATGAACCTCGTAGCGCTCCTTCAGGCCGCGCAGGATCGCGATCGTGTCTTCGACCGAAGGTTCGCCGACCAGCACTTTCTGGAAACGTCGCTCGAGCGCCGCATCTTTCTCGACATACTTGCGGTATTCATCGAGCGTGGTCGCGCCGACGCAATGCAGCTCGCCGCGCGCGAGCGCCGGCTTCAGCATGTTGCCGGCATCCATCGAGCCCTCGGCCTTGCCGGCGCCGACCATGGTGTGCAATTCGTCGATGAACAGGATGACCTGGCCTTCCTGCTTCGCCAGGTCATTCAGCACGCCCTTCAGGCGCTCCTCGAATTCGCCGCGGAACTTCGTGCCCGCGATCAGCGCGCCCATGTCGAGCGCCAGGATGCGCTTGTTCTTGAGTCCCTCGGGCACTTCCCCATTGACAATGCGCTGTGCGAGGCCCTCGACGATCGCCGTCTTGCCAACGCCGGGCTCGCCGATCAGCACCGGGTTGTTCTTGGTGCGCCTCTGCAGCACCTGCACGGTGCGGCGGATCTCGTCGTCGCGACCGATGACCGGGTCGAGCTTGCCGGACTCCGCACGGGCGGTCAGGTCGAGAGTGAATTTTTCGAGCGCCCCGCGCTGCTCCTCGGCGTTCGGATCGTCGATCTTCTCGCCGCCGCGCATCTCGGTGATGGCCTTGTCGATGGCGCCCTTGACCGCGCCGCTGTCCTTCAGGATCGTGCCGAGCGCGCCGCGGTCCTCGAGCGCAGCAAGCACCGCAAGCTCACTGGAGATGTACTGGTCGCCACGCTTCTGCGCGAGCTTGTCCGTCAAGTTCAGCAGCCGGCCAAGCTCGTTGGAAGCCTGCACGTCGCCCGCCGTGCCCTCGACGCTCGCGACGCGGTCGAGCTGCTGCAGCAGCCGCGAGCGCATCAGGTTCACGTTGACACCGGCCTTGTCGAGCAGCGGACGCACGCTGCCGCCCTGCTGGTCGAGCAGCGCCAGCATCAGGTGCACGGGCTCGATGAACTGGTGGTCGCGCCCGACGGCGAGGGACTGGGCATCCGCCAGCGCCAGCTGGAACTTGGAAGTCAGTCGGTCAGGGCGCATGGGGGCACTCCGTCTTCGGGGCTGCCCTGTGGATGAGGCCGGCGGGGAATCATTTCAATGAGCGAATTCGTGCGAAAAGGCGATCAGCAGGATGCCGATCGCGATCAGCAGGACCTGCTGTATCGAGGTACGCGCATCCACGCGCCGGTGCAGGCCCGGTATCAGGTCGGCAACCGCGACGTACAGGAAACTGGCGGCCGCGATTGCGAGCGCATAAGGCAGCACCTGCATCGCGCGGGCCAGCAGGAAATAGGCCAGTACCGCGCCTGCAACCGAAGTCAGGCTGACCAGGATGTTCAGCAGCAGCGCACGCCTGCGCGTCATGCCGCCGTGCAGCAGGATCGCGAGATCGCCGACCTCCTGAGGAATCTCGTGGGTGAACACGGCGATCGCCGTAACGATGCCGAGATGCGCGTCGGTCAGGAAGGCGGCGGCGATCAGCACGCCGTCCAGCATGTTGTGGAATCCGTCGCCCCACAGGATCAGCGTTGCGGAAGCGCGCGCCCGGTGACGCTCCTGCGGCGCATGCGCCTCGCAGGGGTCGATGTGGCAGTGCCGCCAGAGCACCATCTTCTCGAGGACGAAGAAGGTGATGATGCCGCCCGCCAGCGCGATGCCGATGCCGTGAATGCCGTCAGGTCCTGCCGCCTCGATCGCATGCGGCAACAGCGCGAGCAATGCGGCGCCCAGCAGCGCACCGGTTGCAAAGCTAACGAGGTGCGGGACGATCGCGTTGCGGCGTGCCTCCGGCAGTGCCAGGAAGCCGCCCGCGATCAGTGCGGACAGGGCACCGCTGCCCGCAGTGAATACGACGATCAGCGCAAGTGTGGACAATTCCCCTCCCCGGTTTGCGGGGCCGACAGCCTACACCAGCCGCGAGCCCTGAGCAGCCTCAGGCTAACCAGATCAGTGCGGCCATGCGCCCGGTCTGGCCGTCGCGGCGGTATGAATAGAAACGCGGTTGATCGCTCACCGTGCAGTGGTCCCCACCGTAGACCGCGGTGACGCCGCAGGCGGCCAGCCGGCGTCGCGCGAGCCCAGCCAGGTCTGCGAGATATTTCTGTCCCGTGCCGGGCTGGAAGTCCGCCGCAGCCTCGGGCTGCATTGCGACGAACATCCGGCGCACTTCGCCACCGACCTCGAAAGCTGCGGGCCCGATCGCCGGGCCGAGCCAGGCCAACAGTTCTGCCGGGTCGGTCGCGAGCGCCACCACCGTCGCCTCGATCACGCCCATCACCATCCCGCGCCAACCGGCGTGGGCCAGGCCGACACGATCGCCCGCGCGACTGGCGAGGAAGACCGGCAGGCAGTCCGCGGTCAGCACCGCAGCCACCGGCCCGGGCGCGAATGCGACGGCGGCGTCGGCGCTTTCCGAAACGGGCTGCGAGAGATTCACGACCCTGCGCCCGTGCACCTGGTCGAGCCACTGCGGCTCCGAAGGCAGGGAAAGCGCGTCGTGCAGGCGCCGCCGGTTTTCCGCTACGGCACGCGGATCGTCGCCCACGTGGCTCGCGAGATTGAACGACGCGTAGGGGCCGGTGCTGAAGCCGCCGCGGCGCGTCGTCATGACGGCTCGCACAGGCGGCGGCGCCGGCCACTTGGGAGTCAGGAACTCGAGCTGTTCGCTCATTTCCTGCGCTCGACCTTATTGTCTTCACGCAGTGCCGCGACCAGTTCGACGAAGTCCGCCGGCAACGGTGCCTCGACCTCGATGCGCCGTCCATCCGCCGGATGCGCGAATTCGAGTTTCGCCGCATGCAGCGCCTGGCGCCGGAAGCCACGCAGCGCCGCTTCCAGGCGCGGCGTGGCGCCGCGCGGTATCACCAGCCGCTTGCCATAAATGGGATCGCCCACCAATGGAAAACCCGCGTGCGCCAGGTGCAGGCGTATCTGGTGAGTGCGGCCCGTCTCCAGCATGACCCTCACCCAGGTGTGGCGGCGGAAGCGTTCGATGACTCGATAGTGCGTTACGGCTTCGCGACCATCCGAGCGCACGGTCATGCGAAGCCGGTCGACCGGATGGCGATCGATCGGGGCATCCACCGTGCCACCACCCGTCATGACGCCGATGCAGACCGCCTGGTATTCACGATGGATTCCACGCGCCGTCAGTGCCTCGGTAAGTGCGTCGCGCGCGCGCTCCGTGCGCGCCACGATCAGGAGACCGGTCGTGTCCTTGTCGAGACGGTGCACGATACCCGCGCGCGGCAGTTTCGCGAGCGCAGGGTCGTGCGCCAGCAGTGCATTCTGCAAGGTGCCGTCGGGATTGCCGGCGCCCGGGTGCACGACGAGGCCCGCAGGCTTGTCGACAACCAGCACGCTCGGGTCTTCCCATGCGAACGAAAGCGCCATCGGCTGCGGCCGCGACTGGACCGCGTCCTCGACCGGCGCATCGACGAACACCAGCTCGCCGCCGTTCACCGCGTCGCGCGGCCGCGGCACGCGGCCGTCCACGCGGACCTGCCCGGCATCGATCCAGCGCTTCAGGCGGGACCGCGAATACTCCGGCAGGGCGTCGGCGAGCGCCTGGTCGAGCCGCCGGCCGGCGGCCGAGGGCGGCAAGCGCAATTCATGCTGGTATCTGGTGGAACTCATGGGGGCCGTTTTAGGTCTTTAGTCGCTATACTGCGGCGGCCAAACACGCGGGGTCCAGTCCCTTGATTCGACGGTTAACGATGGCGCGCGCCCTGGCGGTCGTGTGCTGTGCACTGATTCTTGCAGCCTGTGGCGGCCGCGATCGCACGGCCGAGCAGTTGCAGCCCGAAAAACTCTACGAGCGCGGCCAGAAATTGATGCTGGGCGG
>JAOUGR010000446.1 GCA_029857655.1 Gammaproteobacteria bacterium
GCGTTTGGCGGTCATCAGCCGCACGACCTCGCCCGCGGCGTACAACGCCATGTTGTCGTTGATGCGCCGCCCCGCCAGGATCATCTCCGGGTGATAGCCGATCTGTTGCGCCTTGTGCGTCAGGTAGTACGGGTCGACGCCGATGCAGTGCCCGCCGACCAGGCCGGGCCGGAACGGCAGGAAGTTCCACTTGCTGCCGGCGGCCTCGAGCACTTCCTGCGTGTCGATGCCGAGCCGGTTGAAGATCATCGCCAGTTCGTTGATCAGCGCGATGTTGACGTCGCGCTGCGTGTTCTCGATCACCTTGGCCGCCTCGGCAACGCGGATGCTGGAGGCCGCGTGCGTGCCGGCCGTGATGATCGAGCCGTAGAGCTGGTCCACGAAGCGGGCCGCATCCGGGGTCGAGCCCGAAGTCACCTTGCGGATGGTCGGCAGGCGATGCTGCTTGTCGCCGGGGTTGATGCGCTCGGGGCTGTAGCCGGCAAAGAAATCGCGATTGAAGCGCAGTCCCGACAGCCGCTCGAGGATCGGCACGCACACTTCCTCGGTACAGCCGGGGTAGACGGTCGACTCGTAGATCACGATGTCGCCGCGCTTCAGGACCTTGCCGACCGATTCGCTGGCGCGCTCGAGCGGCGTGAGGTCCGGGCGCTTGTGCTCGTCGATCGGCGTCGGCACCGTGACGATGAACACGCGGCAGCGGCGCAGGTCCTTGAGGCTGGCCGTGAAGCGCAGCCGCTTCGCCGCCCGCAGCTCGCGCGGCTCGACCTCGAGCGTGTGGTCGCGCCCGCGCCGCAACTCGGCGATGCGTTCCGCGCGCACGTCGAAACCGGTGGTGTCGTAGTGCTTGCCGAACTCGACCGCGAGCGGCAGCCCGACAT
The DNA here is from genome assembly GCA_029857655.1 of Gammaproteobacteria bacterium. Lineage (GTDB taxonomy): Bacteria > Pseudomonadota > Gammaproteobacteria > Steroidobacterales > Steroidobacteraceae > SCUD01. Next base: position 882 of record JAOUGR010000446.1, read on the forward strand.
AGCCGAGGCCGATCACGCCGATACGGCAGTTACGCAATCCGAGCGGCGGCAATTTTTGACGGGTCATCAACAACCTCTCACGGAGGGGTCGCATCCCTTTCATGATCCCTTTCATGAAGGGGATGCGACCCCTCTACAGCAGATAGAGCACGCCGTAGGTGGCGGCAGCCGTCATTGTCGCCAGATACGGCAGCGCCATCCAGACCATGCGGAAATAAGACAAACGGATCAACGGCGCGAGCGCCGAGGTCAGCAGGAACAGGAACGCGGCCTGGCCGTTCGGCGTGGCGATGCTCGGGATGTTGGTGCCGGTGTTGATCGCCACCGCCATCGCGTCGAACTGCTCGCGCGACACCGCGCCCGCGAGGAACGCCTCCTTGGCCTGGCTGATGTAGATCGTCGCCACGAACACATTGTCGCTGATCGCCGAGAGGAATCCCGAGGCGCCGAACAGCGCGATCGGCTGCACGGCCGGATCGAGCCTCAGCACCCAGTCGAGGAACGGCCGGAACAGGTGCTGCTGGTGGATCACGCCGACGATCGCGAAGAACACGACCAGCAGCGCGGTGAACGGCAGCGCGGCCTCGAAGGCCTTGCCGAGACGGTGTTCGTCCACGACACCGGTGAAAGCCGTCGCCAGCACGATGATCATCAGGCCGATGACGCCGATCTCGGCGACGTGCAGCGCGAGCGCCAGGACCAGCAGCACGGCGACTGCGCCCTGCACCAGGATCACCTGCAGGTGCCGCGGAGTCATCTGTTCTGATTCGTCATGCTCGAATTCCGTCAGCACCTGCCGGACCGCCACGGGCATGACCGCGCCATAACCGAACCAGGCCAGCCGCTCGACCAGCACGCAGGTCACAAGCCCGGCGATGACCGTCGGCACGGTGACCGGCGCCATCTCCACGGCGAAGCGGATGAAGTCCCAGCCCGCCTCCTTGCCGATCAGCAGGTTCTGCGGTTCGCCCACCAGCGTGCAGACGCCGCCGATGGTCGTGCCGATCGCGCCGTGCATCATCAGCCCGCAGAGAAAGCGGCGGAACTGCTCGAGATCCGAACGGTGACTGTCGCCGACGCCGCTGTCAGCGCTGGCATCGTGGTCCTCCGCGTGATGTCCCTTGCCGGACGCAACCCGGTGATAGACCGCGTAGAAGCCGCCCGCGACCGTGATCATCACCGCCAGCACCGTCAGCGCGTCGAGGAACGCCGACAGCAGCGCGCCGACCGCGACGAACAGCAGCGCCAGGACCGTGTTCGAGCGCACCCGCACCAGCAGCTTCGTGAACGTGAATACCAGCATCTCGCGCAGGAAGAAGATGCCCGCAACCATGAACATCAGCAGCAGGATCACCGGCAGGCCGGTCTCGATCTCGTGCTGGATGCCGGC
>JAOUGR010000445.1 GCA_029857655.1 Gammaproteobacteria bacterium
TCGCGCTGCAGCGCCCACCCTTTCCGTGTCAGCGCACCTTGCGCGGCGCAAATGATTTCCTCGGGTCCGACCGGCTTGGCCAGGTAGTCGCAGGCGCCGACTTCGATGGCTTCCTTGACGGTCTCGAGGCTCGGGAATCCGGTGATGATGACCACCTGGCTTTCCGGCCATCTTTCCCTGATCGCCCGCAGCACCGCCATGCCGTTCATGCCGGGCATGCGCAGGTCGAGAAGCACCACGTCGGATGGCTGCTGCTCCATGGCGCGGAGCGCCTCGGCTCCGTCCTGCGCCGCGGTCACGTCACAGTTGGCACGGATGCCGGCAAGGGACCTGAGGTAACTGAGCCGCACCATGTCGTCGTCGTCGACGATCAGGATCCTGGTTCTCGTGTTCATCCCGGCACCTCGCATCTCTTTTCTCCTCCTGCCTTCTACGAAGCAACATCCGTGCCAGGTATCGCAGCCGCGGAAAAAGACGATGCGGATGAACGAATTGCCGCATCAGACCCGAAAATGGGGACGGCCCCCGGACGCGTGGCGGGGCGCCCGGCGCATGTTTTTTTCATGCGCCCGAAGCGGTGCGGATGATCAATGCCGTTGATCTTCAACGACATCCGGCAGGGTGGGCGTGGATGTTTTTCTTATGCGCGCGGCTGGCCGATCCGCGCTCGCCGCCTCGCCGGCGCGGCGGCTTGCCTGCTCAGGCGAACAGCGGGCCGATCAAGCCCAGCGAGAGGCGGGCGACCCCGCCCACCAGTATGGCGATGCCCAACGACAACGAAACCACGAACATCGCGTCGCGGCGTCCGATCGTTTTCAGCATCACGGCGAAAGTCGAGATGCACGGCATGTAGAACGTGAGGAACAGCAGGAATACGAGGAGCTGCGTCATATCCAGATAGCGGTCGATATCCGGGGTTCCGAGTGCCTGGAACACCATCAGCAGCGAAAGCTCCTTGCGCAGGATTCCGAATACCAGCGGAACGCCGAGCGCGACCGGCAGGCCGAGCCACCAATGGGTGAGCGGCGTCAGCAATGTGTTGATCGCCCGGTCGGCTCCGATATGGGCGAGCAATGCGAGCACGACGCTGCCGCCCACCAGCAACGGCGTCACGATCGTGAAGATGTCGCGCGTGCGTACCCACGTGGCCCCGGCGAGCGTTCGCCAGCGCGGTAACCCATAGGGCGGGATCTCCTGAACCTGGCCGGGGCTTGCCTGCCCGCGCCGCCGCCGCAGCACGTGCCCGAGGACGGCAATGACGAGCATGACGAGCAGGAAGATCGCCAGCACGCCCGTCGCGCCGAGATACTTGCCGCCCAGCGCCAGGATGATCGCCGAGCGCGCGGAGCATGGCACGAACGTCACCAGCAACGAACCGACGACGCGCTCACGCCCGGAGGTGCCGGCGCCGATCGCCGATAGCGCCGGCACGTTGCATCCCAGCCCGAGCAGAAACGGCACCGCGACGCCACCGTGCAGGCCCAGCCGGTGGAATCCCCGGTCCACCGCGAAGGCGATGCGGGCCATGATCCCCGCCTGCTCGAGCGCAACCAGCAGCAGCACGAGCGGCAGCATGTAGGGCACGACGATTCCCACGAGTCCGATCAGGCCGTCGATCACGGCGCGCGCAACGACGCCCTGCGTGGTCTCGGGCTGCCAGGCGGCGGCCCACGTCGCCAGTCGCGCCGAAGTGATCGAGTCGAGCCATGCGCTGACATCGAAGACGACGAACAGCACGGCGCCAAAGACCGCCGCACTGCCGATCAGCCCCCACCGCGGGCTCAGGAACAGTTCGTCGAGCCAGTAGCGCCAATTGCGCCGCTCGCGCATCCCGCCGGGGCGCATGACCGTCTCCGCGAGCATTGCTGCGCTGTGGTGGCGGTCCGCGTGCAGTTCTTCGCGCAGGGGTCGCGGCAACGCAGCGTCCGCCACCGGGCGCAGGCGGGCGATTTCCGCCAGCACGCCCGGGAAATGCTGCCGCAGCTCGTCGATGAAGTAGCGATCGCCCTCCGCGATCCGCGCCGCCAGGAACTGCAGCGGCACCCGAAACGCTGCGCGGATCTCCGGGGCGCGCAGCGCATCGGCAAACCGGTCCAGAATGTCGCGCAAGTGGGGGCCCGGCTGCAACGGCAGCGGACACGAGCCCTGCCTGACTGCCTCCACCGACGCGGCAAAGAGTTCCGAAAGGCCGTGTCCCATCACCGCAATCGTCGGAACGACACGCACGCCGAGGCGGCGCGCGAGAACGCTGCTGCCGATGTGCACGCCCCT
>JAOUGR010000101.1 GCA_029857655.1 Gammaproteobacteria bacterium
ATATTTGAGGCGCTTGAAGCGGCGCTCGCGTCGGCCACGCGGCGCAAGCACGGCGAGGACATCGACGTGCGTGTCGAGATCGACCGCAAGACCGGCGAATACAAGACATTCAGGCGCTGGAAGGTTTTCGCCGACGATTCCACTGAACTCGAATTCACTGAACGCGAATTGCGCATGGATGACGCGATCGACGTCGATCCGGCTGCCGTGATCGACGGCTTCGTCGAGGTGCCGATGGAGTCGGTCGCCTTCGGCCGTATCGGTGCCCAGACAGCCAAGCAGGTCATCGTGCAGAAGGTCCGCGAGGCCGAACGCGCCCAGGTCGTCGAGGAATACAAGGACCGCGTCGGGACGCTGGTTTCCGGCATCGTCAAGCGCGTCGACCGCCACGGGGTCTATGTGGACCTCGGCGGCAATGCGGAAGGCTTCGTGCCGCGTGAGCACATGATTCCGCGCGAGATCGCCCGGCCGCAGGATCGCCTGAAGGCCCTGTTGCGTGAGGTTCGCTCCGAGGCGCGCGGCCCGCAGCTTTTCCTGTCCCGTACCTCGCCCGATTTCCTGATCGAATTGTTCAAGCTCGAAGTACCCGAAGTCGGCCAGGGCCTGATCCAGATCCTCGGTGCGGCCCGTGATCCCGGCGCGCGCGCGAAGATCGCAGTCAAGAGCCTTGACCCGCGCATTGATCCGGTTGGGGCCTGCGTCGGCATGCGCGGCTCACGCGTGCAGGCCGTTTCGAACGAGATCGCGGGCGAACGCGTCGACATCATCCCGTGGGTCGAGAACCAGGCCCAGTTCGTCATCAATGCGATGCAGCCGGCCGAGGTGACTTCGATCGTGATGGATGAAGACACTCATTCGATGGATATAGCGGTGACCGAGGACCGCCTTTCGCAGGCAATCGGCCGTGGCGGACAGAATGTGCGCCTGGCCAGCGAACTGACCGGTTGGCGGCTCAACGTGATGTCGGAGCAGCAGGCCACTGAGCGCAGCGACGAGGAAACCGGCAAGTTGCGCGAGATATTCAAGACCCTTCTCGACGTGGACGAGGATGTCGCGAATGTCCTGGTCCAGGAGGGCTTCTCGACGATCGAGGAAGTCGCGTATGTGCCGGCCAGCGAGCTGCTCGCTGTCGAGGAATTCGACGAGGAGATGGTCGAAGAGCTGCGCAACCGCGCGCGCGACGTGCTGCTGACCCAGGCGATCGCGAGCGAGGAAAAAGTCGACGAATCCGGACCTGCCGAAGACCTGCTGGCGATTGTTGGCATGGACAAGGAGCTGGCATACGAGCTGGCTGCGCGCGGCATCCGGACACGCGATGAACTCGCGGACCAGTCACTGGACGAGCTCGAAGCGGTGCCAGGCCTCGATCCGGAACGTGCCGGGCAGTTGATCATGGCAGCGCGTGCCCATTTGTTTGAAGCAGCAGGGCAGGCCTGAGGCCGGGGCAGGGGAAAGAAGTCATGTCTGAAGTCACGGTAGAACAGTTCGCGGAAGTCCTGAAGGTCTCCGTCGACAAGCTGTTGGCACAGCTCGAGGAAGCTGGCATCCGCGTTGACGGCCCCAAGGGCCGCATCAGCGAGGACGCGAAGCACGAGTTGCTGACCCACCTGCGAAAGGCCCACGGCAAGGCCGAAGATGGCGGCGCACCGCGCAAGATCACGCTGCGCCGCAAGGCGCAGAGCGAAATCAGGGTTGCTGCGCCGATGGGCAAGGCGCGAACGGTCAGTGTCGAAGTGCGGCGCCAGCGCACTTACATCAAGCGCGACGTGCTGGAAGAGCAGGCGCGGGTTGCGCAGGAAGAGGTGGACCGCCAGCGCGAGACCGAGGATGCCGAGCGTCTGGCGCTCGAAGAGCGCGCGAAGCGCGACGTGGAGCAACGCGAGGCGCAGCGTCGCGAACGCGAGGAATCCGAGCGCCGCTCGGTCGAGGAGAATTCCCGGCGCGCTGCGGAAGAGCAAATCCGGCGCGAAACCGAGCAAAAGGCCCGCGAGCAGGCCGAGAAAGAGCGTCGCCAGCGCGAGGAGAAGTCCCGCAAGACGACTGAAGACGGTAAGGGACCCCGCTTCGGACGCCAGGAACTGCACATTTCCGGCGGACTGTCGGCTCGGCACAAGAAGGGACGCACGCGGTCCGAGTCGCGCCGCCGCGCGGTATCGACTGCCGACCGCAAGCACGGATTCGAACTGCCGACTCAGCCGATGCAGCACGAAGTCAACATCGGCGAAACGATTACGGTCGCCGAGCTGGCTCAGCGGATGGCGGTCAAGGCGAATGAAGTCATCAAGACCATGCTCAATATGGGCGTTATTGCGACGATCAACCAGCCGATCGACCAGGACACGGCGGTGCTCGTCATCGAGGAAATGGGGCACGTTGCCAAGATCCTGAAGGCGGACCAGATAGAGGAAGAGCTGCAGGCCGGCATGAAGAGTTCGGAAGAGCTTCTGCCGCGCCCGCCGGTCGTCACGATCATGGGTCACGTGGACCACGGCAAGACTTCATTGCTTGACTACATCCGCCGCACCAAGGTTGCGGCGGGCGAGGCGGGCGGCATCACCCAGCACATCGGCGCCTACCACGTGGAGACGCCGCGCGGCGTCATCACATTCCTCGATACGCCGGGCCACGCGGCATTCACCGCCATGCGCGCCCGTGGCGCGCAGGTCACGGACATCGTCGTGCTGGTCGTGGCGGCCGACGACGGCGTGATGCCGCAGACGAAGGAAGCCATCCAGCACGCCAGGGCGGCTGGAGTGCCAATCGTCGTCGCGGTCAACAAGATCGACAAGCACGGCGCGGATTTGGAAAAAGTCCGGGGCGAGTTGTCACAGGAAGCCGTGATCGCCGAGGACTGGGGCGGCGAGAATATCTTCGTCCCCGTATCTGCCAAGACCGGCGACGGCATCGACAAGCTGCTGGAGTCGATCCTGTTGCAGGCGGAGGTGCTTGAACTGAAAGCCGTTCGCGATGCGCCGGCGGTCGGTGTCGTGCTGGAAGCAAGTGTCGAACGCGGCCGTGGTGCCGTGGCGACCGTGCTAGTCAAGCGCGGCACGCTGAAGGTTGGCGACTCTGTCGTGGCCGGCGAGCAATTCGGCCGGGTCCGCGCGCTTGCTGACGAACTCGGCCGTGAGACCCAGGAAGCCGGACCTTCCATACCGGTGCAGATGCTGGGGCTGTCGAGCCCGCCGAATGCCGGCGATGAACTACTCGTCGTCGACAATGAGCGAAAGGCGCGCGAAGTCGCTCTGTATCGCCAGGGCAATTCCGCGACGTCCGCCTGGCCAAGCAGGCGGGCCAGAAGCCCGAGGATGTGTTCTCGCAGATGGGAGAAGAAGGCAAGGCCGGCACGGTCAACCTGCTGCTTAAGGCGGACGTGCAGGGCTCGGCGGAGGCGCTGCGCGAGGCGCTGGACAAGTTGTCGACCAGCGAAGTAGCCGTCAAAGTGATCTCGAGCGGCGTCGGCGGGTTGACGGAATCCGACATCATGCTTGCCGCTGCCTCCCGCGCCCAGATCGTGGCATTCAATGTGCGAGCGGATGCCGCGGCGCGGACTGCGATTCGCGACCAGAATGTGGAAGTCCGCTACTACAGCATCATTTATGAGGCCATCGACGACATCCGCACTGCGCTGACCGGCATGCTCGCGCCAGAGGTGAAGGAGCAGATCCTCGGCCTGGCCGAGGTACGCGACGTGTTCCGTTCCAGCAAGTTCGGGACCGTCGCGGGCTGCCTGGTCGTGGACGGTTATGTGCGGCGCAATAACCCGATTCGCGTGCTGCGTGACAACGTCGTGATATTCGAAGGCGAGCTAGAATCGCTGAAGCGGTTCAAAGATGATGCCTCGGAGGTGCGGGCAGGCACGGAATGCGGCATCGGGGTCAAGGGCTACAACGACATCAAGGTCGGCGACCAGATCGAGTGCTTCGAGCGCATCGAGGTTGCGCGCCAGCTCTGAGACCGTCATGCCGCGCGAGTATCCAAGGGCGCGACGGGTCGAGGAACAGCTGAAGCGGCTGCTCGCGGAGCAGATCCGCCGCGAGGTCAAGGACCCGCGGGTCGGCCTGATCACGATCACGGCGGTCGAAGTGTCACGCGACCTGACCCATGCCAGGGTTTTCTTCACCCCGTTCGCCGGTATCGGCGACCCCGAGGCGGCGCTCGAGGCGCTGCGGCATGCCGCTGGCTTCCTGCGCCATCAGATCCGCAAGCAGTTGCGGCTGCGTGTGGCGCCCGAACTGGCTTTTCAGGTCGATGAATCCATCGAACGTGCGGCGCGGCTTTCGGCGTTGATACACGAAGCTGTCGAGGATGATCGCCGGCAGTCGGTCGAACACGATCCGGATGCGGAGTGATGGGCGTGCCGGTTGGCCGCCCCGCGCCTCGCTGGCGGGATATTGACGGCATCCTGCTCCTGGACAAGCCCGAAGGCCTGACTTCGAACGCCGCGCTGCAACGGCTTCGCTGGGTCTACCGCGCGCGCAAGGCCGGTCACACCGGTAGCCTCGATCCACTGGCGAGCGGCCTGTTGCCGGTCTGCTTTGGGCAGGCCACCAAGGTCTGCGGCCTGCTGCTGGATGCAAACAAGGTGTATCGCGTGACGATCGTCCTCGGCGCACGCACTACGACAGGCGACCGCGAGGGCGCGGTCGCGGAGCAGCTGCCGGTGCCGGCGCTGGACGAGGAGACGATCCGGCGTGTTGCAGCAGGCTTCCTGGGCGAGTCCGAGCAGGTGCCGCCCATGTATTCGGCGTTGAAGCACCAGGGCCAGCGCCTGTACCAGCTGGCCCGCAAGGGCATCGAGGTCGAACGGCCGGCGCGACGCATCACCGTGCATCGCATGGAGCTGATGGGCAGCGAAGGTCATCATCTGCATTTCGAGATCGAGTGCAGCAAGGGCACTTATGTTCGTAGCCTGGCCGAGGACTTTGCGCGTGCCTGTGGTACCGCGGGGCACGTCGGCAGCCTGCGCCGCCTGAGCCTCGGACCATTCGAGCGACCGAAGATGCATGCGCTGGCAGACTTGGAGCAAACTGCTGCGCTTCCTGCCGAACTCGACGCCCTCTTGCTGCCGGTCGATGCTGCCTTGCCTGGCATGCCGGTCGTCACGCTCGGGCTCGCGGAACAGGCCTGCGTGCTGCAGGGACAAGCCGTGTTCGTGACGGGTCCCGGTTCGGCCCGGGTCCGGATGTATGGGGAAGCGGGCCAGTTTCTGGGCACCGGCCGGATGACCGCCGAAGGACGCCGATTGGCGCCGGAAAGGATCATGGTGGACATCGCTCCCGCAGCGGGCAATCAAGCTTGAGACAGCCCCCCGCGGCGGGTACAATGCGCGGCTCTAAAAGGGTTAAGTGCCTGAGTTAAAAGGTCGTATCTAGATGCCATTCACGAGTGCACAGAAGGCGGAGGTCGTCGGCAAGTTCCGGCGCGCTCCGAAGGACACGGGGTCGCCTGAAGTGCAGATCGCTTTGCTGTCCCAACGAATCAACGGGCTGGCCGAACATTTCACCACTCACAAGAGTGACCATGCCTCGCGGCGTGGCTTGCTGAAAATGGTGGCGCAGCGCCGTCGGCTGCTGGATTACCTCAAGGCGAATGCCCCTGATCGTTATTCCAAGGTCGTCAACGATCTTGGCCTGCGCCGCTGAGGCGCGTCAGCGATCCGTTGCCCGCCGCATTCGGCAGGCCTTCGGGAACTGACACCTTATTCAGAAACCAGGGGGAATCCGCGTGAGCGTTTCCAAGCAGACTTTCAAGTATGGCGAGCACCAGGTCACGATCGAGACCGGCCGCCTGGCGCGTCAAGCCGACGGCGCCGCCGTTGTCACCATGGGCGATACCGTCGTGCTCGTCACGGCTGTCGGTCGCCGCGAAGCGGTCGAGGGCCGGGATTTCTTCCCGCTGACCGTCAATTACGTTGAGAAAACCTACGCCGCGGGCAAGATTCCCGGCGGATTCTTCAAGCGCGAAGGCCGTCCTTCCGAGAAGGAGGTACTGACCTCGCGGCTGATCGATCGACCGATCCGGCCTCTGTTCCCGGATGGCTTTTACAATGAGGTTCAGGTCGTCGCGACCGTGCTGTCGCTGGATCCGGAGATCGACTCGGACATTCCTGCGCTGCTCGGCGCCTCGACGGCACTCGCTCTCTGCGGCATACCGTTCTCGGGCCCCATCGCCGCTGCGCGGGTCGGCTACAAGAATGGCGCCTACCTGTTGAATCCGACCACGACCCAGGTCAAGACCGAATCGGACCTGGACCTGGTGGTTGCCGGCACCCAGGAAGCCGTGCTGATGGTCGAGTCGGAAGCCAATTGCCTCTCCGAGGAGGTCATGCTCGGCGCCGTGCTGTTCGGACACGAGCAGATGCAGACGGCCATCGCAGCAATCAACAAGCTGACCGCCGAAGCCGGCAAGCCGCGCTGGGACTGGAAAGCCCCGGAGCCGAATCTTGCACTGAAGCAGGCGGTCGCCGCACAGGCTGAAAAAGCCTTCGCAGAAGCCTATGGCATCGTGGTCAAGCAGGCCCGCGTTGCACGCCTCGCGGAGATCCGCCAGTCGGCGCAGGCCGCGCTGTCGGGCGGCGAGAAGCCGCAGTTCACCCGCGACCAGGTCAGTTCAGAGCTGCATTCGCTGGAGTACCTGCTGGTCCGCGGCCTGATTCTGGATGGCAAGCCGCGCATCGATGGTCGCGACACGCGTACCGTCAGGCCGATCTCCATAGAGGTCGGTGCACTGCCTCGCACGCACGGTTCAGCCATATTCACTCGTGGCGAGACCCAGGCCCTGGTCACGACGACCCTCGGCACCGGCCGCGACGCGCAGATCGTCGATGCGCTGGCTGGCGAGCGCCGCGAGCCGTTCATGCTGCATTACAATTTCCCGCCGTTCTCGGTGGGCGAAACTGGATTCATGGGATCGCCCAAGCGCCGGGAAATCGGCCACGGCAACCTTGCCCGGCGCGGCATCAGCGCCGTGATGCCGGATCTCATGCAGTTCCCGTACGTCCTGCGCGTGGTGTCCGAAGTGCTCGAGTCCAATGGCTCCAGCTCAATGGCGACTGTCTGCGGCACCAGCCTCGCGCTGATGGATGCCGGCGTGCCGCTGAAGGGTGCTGTCGCCGGTGTTGCGATGGGCTTGGTGAAGGAGGGCGAGCGCTTTGCCGTGTTGACCGACATCCTCGGCGACGAGGACCACCTCGGCGACATGGACTTCAAGGTTGCCGGCAC
>JAOUGR010000448.1 GCA_029857655.1 Gammaproteobacteria bacterium
GTCGGCAATGGTGGGTTCGCCGATCATGTCATGCCACTGGGCGACGGGGAGCTGTGCGGTGATCAAGGTCGATTTCCGGCGGTAACGTTCCTCGAAGATTTCGAGGAGATCGAGACGCTGCTGACTGGAGAGCGTGTGGGTTCCCCAATCATCGAGAATGAGCAGCTCGACGCGCGCCAGCTTGTCAATGAGGCGGGGGAACCGCCCATCGAGCCGGGCGAGGCCAAGATCCTCGAACAGACGTGGGGTTCGCAGATAGAGAATGGAATGATCGAGCCGTGCAGCTTGACGTCCGAAGGCGCAGGCCAGCCAGGTCTTTCCGGTGCCGGTCTGGCCGGTAATGATCATGTTTTCATGAGCCTTCAGCCAGGCCCCCTGGGCCAACGACAGGGTGTTGCGCCGGTCAAGGCCGCGATGGGCGGTAAAGTCGATGTTTTCGATGCAGGCCTCGGCAAAGCGCAACCTGGCAGCGGCGAGTCTGTTGGCCAGGCGTTTGTCGGCTCGCGCTGCCGTTTCCCGGTCAAGCATCAGACCGAGCCACTCGTCGCGGCTGAGATCGCCATGAGTATTGTGTTCGGCCAGCTCCCGGTAGGCCGTTACCATTCCGGTGAGACCGAGAGCCTGCATTTGGTCGAGGGTTGGGTGTGTCAGCATGGGGCGTTTCCTTTCCTTCAATGATAATAGGTGCTGCCGCGGATATTGCGGTGCAGCGGGGTGGGTTTTGCCGGCTCCGTGGAAGGCCCTGCGCGGTCAAGCCCGGATTTGAGGATGGCGGCCACGGAGGAGTAGGTGATCGCATTGATGGTCAGGGCCCGTTCGCAAGCCGCCTCCAGACGCTCTGGCGGGTATCGGCGGGCCAGCGAAAGGATGCCGAATGAAGACCGGTATCCTTGCTCGGGATGAGGCCGCTCCCGCATCATCCGCTCGACCAGTATGGCGGTGTTGGGACCTATCCTGGCCGCCTGGTTGAGGAGAGTTGCGGGGGTCGTGTTGGCATAGCGCTGGTGGGCTTTCGGCATATGTTCATTGACGGTGACGTGGCCGCATCGCTGCGACCGGCGGACATGGCTGGCGACCCGCTTGTGGTCATGGAAGATCTCGACCACCCGGTGGGTCAGCCGGACCGCGACCAGCCGTCCAATCAGAGCGTGCGGCACGGAATAGAATGTCTTGTCGACCTCGACATGATAGTCGGGATGAACCTTGGCCGATTTCCACTCAGCATATTCGAACGGTGCCGGTGGCAGCGGCGCCAGAGCCGCCTTCTCGCTGTCCTCAAACAATTGCCGGCGTGATTTGCCGATATGGCGCATCGGGCGATTGTTCAGATCGTCCAGCAAGACCGCAATGGTGTCATTGAGATCGGCAAGACTGAAGAAGCACATATTGCGCAGCCGGGCCAGGATCCAGCGCTCGACGATCAGCACTGCGCCCTCAACCTTGGCCTTGTCGCGGGGCTTGCGGCTTCGCGCCGGCAGGATCGTCGTATCATAATGCTCCGCCATGGCGGCAAAGGTGGAGTTGAGCGTCGGCTCGAACCACAATGGCTTGACAACACCTGCCTTCAGGTTGTCGCAGACAATGGCCTTGGTGACCCCGCCGAAAAAGCTCAGCGCCCGGCATTGTCCATCAATCCAGTCCGGCAGTTTCTGGCTGAGACTGGCAAAGGCGAAGGTCAGAGACGACGCACCCAGGACCGCCACGAAGATCTGTGCCGCATCAATAACGCCGGTGACCGGATCGATGACCGGGATCGTATGGCCGGCGTAATCGGTCTGCATGACCGCGCCCGCGGTGTGGCGATTGCGGAATGTGGCGCTCGTCCGGCATTCGAATGCCGCAAACCGCTGGCAAAACCAGGTATAGCCATATCCGCCGGGGTGAGCCTCCCGATATTCCTGCCACAACAGTGTCAACGTAACACCCTTGCGCTTCATCTCCGCGGCGATCGCAGGCCAGTCTGGCTCCTGCAGATCCCGTGGTGGACGGCCCAGCCGGTGGAACAATAGCTGCTCAACAGCAGCATCATCGCCGAAACGCGCCGGCAGCGGCCACACCGCCAATCCAGCCTCCCGCGCCCGCAGCAGATAAGTCGAAACCGACGTCTTGCTGATCTTGAGCCGTTCCGAAACGGCCCGCACCGACAAGCCCTGCTCAAACGTCAGCCGCAGTATCGATCGAATGTCTTTCACTGTCGTCCGTCTCACTTGCTTCCGTCTTGGCATGGCCCCTCTCATCACGATGGTGAGGGCACAAAATGCCAGAACGG
>JAOUGR010000447.1 GCA_029857655.1 Gammaproteobacteria bacterium
GTCGAGGTAGATCTGCGTGGTTTCCACCGATTCGTGTCCCAGCCACAGCGCAATAACAGCGCGGTCGGCGCCGGACTGTAGAAGGTCCATGGCCATGGTGTGTCGACTATGTAGCTGACGACATAGGAGGCACTATGTAGTGTCCCGGACTATGTAGCGTGGAACGGCCCGCGCATCGGAGCTCTGAGGGAAATACCGGACCGAGCGCGCGTTGATCGAGCTTTTCACCCAACATAGTCCGGAAGCTTATAGGCTGCTCAAAAAGCTCAGCAAACGATCTCCCGGCCTAAAACGTCCGGGTTTGGCGTCGAGCTGCCTGGTTTTAGCGAGCGCCTTCTCTTTCATTGCGAGTGTCGCCTCAAGATAGATCTGGGTTGTCTCGACGCTTTCGTGCCCAAGCCAAAGAGCGATGACAGCGCGATCTACTCCGGCCTGAAGTAATTCAAGTGCCATTGTGTGTCGAAGCAGGTGGACAGTGACTCGCTTGCCTCGCATGGACGGGCACTTCGCGGCGGCGGTTGCCGCATGTTTTGTGAGCATATATTTGACGCCGTGAACGCTGAGGCGCTCGCCGTGCACATTAGGGAAGACCAGAGACCCGTCTCCACGAGCAGGGTCACGCAGCCACGCCTGAAGGACGGCGGCCGTTGACTTCGCCAACGGCGTGCAGCGCTCTTTGCGGCCCTTGCCGACGACGCGAACGTGCGCTCCGGCGCCCAATATGACATCGTTGGTGGTGAGCCCGGTGATCTCCGACAATCGCAGCCCGGTCTGAACGGCGGTCAGAATAAAAGCGTGGTCCCGCCGCCCGAACCAGGTACGCCGATCAGGGGCGGCGATTAGAGCATCCACTTCCGGCCGTATCAGGAAGCGTACCAGTGCTCGCGTGAACCGCTTGCTGGGAATCGCAAGCACACGCTGGATTTGAGCCGCATGCGTTGGGAGTTCGAAAGCCGCGTAGCGAAAGAACGAATGGATGGCAGTCAAGCGCAGGTTGCGGCTGCGAACACTAATCGCGCGCTCACGCTCCAGATGGTCCAGGAAAGCGACGATCAGCGGTGCATCGATCTGCTCGAACCGCAAATCGGCCGGAGCGGTATGCAGGCGCTGCTGGGCGAACTTGAGAAACAGTCTAAAAGTGTCCCGATAGGAGCTGATCGTGTGCGCACTAGCTTGGCGTTGCTGCATCAGGCGCTGTGTGAAGAAGCGTTCGAGCAGCGTGGCGAGACCGATCGGCGCGCTCATGATCGCACCGTCCAGCGCCGCTCCAATCGAACCATCGCCTCGCGCATCAACGCCGGGGCACTGTCCAGATACCATTGCGTGTCGCTCACGTGCACGTGTCCGAGGTAAGCCGAGAGGATCGGAAGCTTACGCTCCGGGTCTTGTTCAGATCGATACCATCGAATCAACGTGTTAGTGGCAAAGCGGTGGCGCAGATCGTGCAGCCTCGGTCCGTGGCGATCGCCCGGCCCGCGCAAACCGCTGCGTCGAGACGCTACGTAGAAAGCACGATGGACCTGCGCAGAATCGAGTCGGTTGCCCCAACTGGACACGAACAAATAGGAGGAGACGGCCTTGCCTAACCAGTGGCGCTGCCGCCGTTTGAGGTACTCTGCCAGGATCTTGCACGTCGATGCGTGCAACGGCACCAGGCGCGACTTACCGAACTTCGCGCCACGGACGGTCAGCACCCCGGCGCTGAGGTCGACATCCCGAAGTTCGAGATGACGTGCCTCCCCCAGACGCATGCCGGTGACGCCCAGCAATCCGAACAAGCAGTAGTAGACCCACGGTAATAATGCGCAGGGTTTACGGTGCTTGGGCGACAGCGGCGCGGTGAGTGCGGCCTGCAGCAGGCGGCGAATTTCCTGGTCAGTGTAAAGGTAAGGCTTTGCGCGTTTGGGATGATATGGCAATAGGTTCTGTGCCGGGACCTCGGTACGCGAATCCGTGGCACTGCGAAATCGAGCGAACTGACGCACGTAGCTCAGTCGCTGAGCCCAATGTGCCGGTTGCGCCGTCCGCGGTTGTTGTGCCCATTGCAGAGCCAGTGCCTGCGTGATGTAAGGCGCCCGGCGGCGTTCCATGAAGGAGACGAACTCCTGCAGCGCAATACCAGCCTCCCGAAGCTTGTATCCCAAATTACGCCTCATGGTGATGTACTCCGTCACTGCCTGGCGTAAGGTGTTCATCGCGCACCTCCGGGCCAGCGCATGGCCAGCGTGCGCAATGCGTCCACATGAACCTTGGTATAACGCAAATGTGC
>JAOUGR010000102.1 GCA_029857655.1 Gammaproteobacteria bacterium
TTCATGCTGACAAACATAGACCATGCCCGGAAGCGTGTGTTCCCCGTCAATCGCGTCATTGGCGGCCTCCATCGCGCTCAAATACTGCGATCAGGCCGCCGGCTGCGATGGCGAGCAGGGGATCCGTGACATCCGCTGTCTGGCCGGGCAGCCAGGTCTGCAGCAGTTCAACCGAGAATACGACCCCCGCGCCCAGCATCGTGGCCGGGAAGACGGAAAGCCCGCTGCGCGCCAGCAGCCAGACAAGGGCGCCGTATCTGAAGCAGCGCAGGAACATGTCCGGCAGGTTGGTCGCGCGGTAGTGGGTCAACGATTCGCCGAATGGCACGAGCGCGAATTGGTCCTGGGCCAGCTGGAAATCGAATGGTGCAAGACCCTGGATCGCGATCAGCACGACGAGCGCGGCGGCAAGCAGGCTTGCGATACGCTCGACCGGGAGGCCCAACACGAGAGCGCTCGCCGCAAGCGCCAAGGCCATGCCTGAGATTTCCGCAGGCTCGAGCAGCATTCCCGTGAACAGGACCCGTCCCACCAGCACGACCAGCATTGCAGCCGCGGCAAGCCGGCGCGCCCGCCCGGTGGCGAGGCGATCACAGGCGAATATCAGTACCAGCCAGGCAAGCGCATGCGGGAGGATCGCAGCCGGGCTCCACCAGCCATCGCCGGCCAGCGGCGCAAAAGCCGCCGCCCATTTTCCGGGATCGAATACCGGTGTGAACGGCGCGAGCCGGTAGCCTGCCCAGGAGAGAAGGATTGCAGTGGCAACCGGATGCCGCAGTACGCTGGATAGCGGCGATGCGCGCAGCCGCCGATGCGTCGACGCAACCGCCAGAGCGATGAACGCACCGGCGGCCGCACCGATTGCGTTGCAACTGAGGTCGGTAAGGCTTGCGACTCGCCGCGTTTCATAGAGCTGTACGAATTCGACGCTAAGGGACAGGAGCGCCCCGATCGCGGTTGCCGCAATGACCGCCAGCAAACCGCCAAGCCGCGTCGCGAGGAGCCAGGCAAGACTCGCGCCCAGTGGCAGGTACAGGAGCACGTTGGCCGCTACATCGCTGCGCGTCGTGCGCGCGAACGACAGTCGCTGCAGCAGCTCGAAGGGACCGGCGCCATCCAGGGTCGCGAAACGGAACGGATAGAGCGAACCGTAGACGATCAGGAACGTTATGACTGCGAGCAGCCAGGCCGCGGTTCTGGTGTTGGAATCCGCCACGACCGCAGTTTAACGGGCCGGGCGCGAAGCTGCCGCCGCCTCGTGCAGGCCGACCGATTGTTTCAGTGCTTCAATTTCGGGGGTGCGCAGGCGCCGGTAATGGCCGGTCGCCAGGCTGCCAAGCTGCAGCGGCCCGAGTGCTACGCGCTCGAGCCTGCGCACCTTGGCGCCGACCCGCGCGAACAATCGGCGAATCTCCCGATTCTGGCCCTCGCGCAGGGTCACGGAGACGAGCGACAGATCGCCGCGACTGCGATCCTTCTTCTGATGCAGTACGCGCAGCCGCTCGGGCCGCGCGCGCTTCGCACCGCGCGCGGGGTCATTGGCGTCGGCGAGATAAAGGCCCTTCGAGAGCCGCGCGAGGATCTCCGGACCGAGCTGCCCCTGCACGGTGACGCGGTATTCCTTGGCGACACCGTGGCGTGGGTGCGCCAGGCGATGCGCCAGTTCGCCGTCGTTGGTGAGCAGCACGAGCCCGGTCGAATCCGCGTCAAGACGGCCTACCGGATAAACGCGTTCGCCTTGCGGCACCGCAGGCGCGACGAATGCAACGACATTGGGCCTGCCTTCCGGATCGCTGGCGGTCGAGATGACGCCGCGCGGTTTATTCAGCATCAGGTAGACGCGCTCGCGTTCCTTGATGGCCAAGCGGCGGCGCGTGTCGATGACGACGCCATCGAGTTCGACGAGAGCGCCTGGTTCCACCAGGCATGGCAGCACGGTGACGCGCCGGCCATTGACGCGCACGCGGCCCGCGCGAATGGCGAGTTCGCAGTCACGACGCGAGGCAACGCCGGCATCGGCCATCACTTTCTGCAGGCGCTCGCCAGCGGCTGGCGGTGTCGCCGCGGCACGTGGCCGGTAGCGAATGCGTGGATCGTTCAAGTCCCACTCCGGGATTGTCGGGTTTTCTTACGCTTTGGACATAATCAAGCTGGCATCATGCGGCCCTGGGACTGCAAGCCTTTGATAGTAAAGAAGGCTATGGAACTTGGCACGCAAGTTGTCTCCATCTGTTCGGAGATGGGGATGCTGGGCCTGAGGAGAGCCGTGCAACACGTAGCCGCAGCATGGAAGAGTGACGCGGCACCCCAAAGATCCTGCCACCCGGAAGGGCGGAACAGGTGAAGGGAAGGAAGGGTGGGTGAGGGCCCACCGGCAGGGGAGTCAGTCGCCGGGTGCGCCCCGCGAGCTGACCTGTACGAATAACGACAATGCAGCCGGACCACCGGCCCGACGACGAACCAAGAGGGACCTGACCCCGCCGCAAGGCGGGGTTTTTGTTTGCGAAAGTCGGCCCGACCGCCGCCGGCCCGCCCGGACCCGTGGCACCCCAGTCTGCTGGGGCCGGAAAGTCCGCCGACGGCCGGTACCGACGGCACGAGTCTCGTTGCGGCGCGCTGAACCCTGACTGAATGAAAAAGCCCGGCGCCAAGGGGCCGCCGGGCTCTTGAATTGAAAATGAGCCCGTATTCAGCCGAGCTCTTCGCCTGGTTTCAGGACCCAGACCTTGCACCATCCCTTGGCTTTCACGGTCTTGCCCGGGAAGATATTGCAGGGACCATCGGCGGCGCCCGCCTGTCCGGTGTACTGGATGCAGTTGGCGCAATGCTGGCCTGGCTTGTAGGTCGGGTTGGTCTTCGGATCGACCTTGCCGGCGTCTCCCACATAAGCCAGCGACTTGGCCGTTGCGTCGTCTTCGGACAGCGATTCCGCGGCGTTGGCGCTATGGGCAATCAGCGTGACCGCGGGCACTGCGGCGAGGCCTGCGAGCGCGCCCTGCAGCAGCTGGCGCCTGGAAATCTTCTCATCGATCATCGTTACGGCTCCTGGGTTGGGGGGACTTGGGGTGCCTCCCTGATCTATCTTGGTATTGTCTCAAGTCCGGTCGTCGGGCGCGAGAATTCGGGCCAAATGAGAATGATTCGTAACGGTGTCCGACTCCCGATTTGCTAGACTTTCGCCGGGCCTGTAGCTCAGTGGTTAGAGCAGGGGACTCATCTTGTTGGGAAAGGTGCCTCGACCCCGAAAGGGTTCGAGTGGACGGGATGAATTCAGGGAAACCTTCCAGCGCGTTTGGCGGCTGATGGCAATCCTGAGCCAAGCCGGCGGTGCACCGCCGGAAGGTGCAGAGACTACCTGAGGGCTTCGAGTGCCCTTGATGACAGGCTAGAGCGTCCCGCACCCACACGGCAACGAGTGCCGCGGGTGAAGAGATAGTCCGCGCCCGCCGGAAACGGCGGGGCCACGTGAATCCCTTGGTCCTGGGTTCAAATCCCAGCGGGCCCACCATTTCGGGGTGCATTTGGCACCTCCTTCAAAGCGTTGTTGCAAGGCAACGCTCGCGCGGACTTGCGGGAAAATCGCTTTACAGGGAAACTGCCTTACAACAACACGCCCGGGGATGCCGGGCAGCAATGGGGGCAATAAAGATGAACAGCAATTCCTGGTCGCGATCGGTTTCGTTGGTGGCAGCAGCGGTAGCGCTCGCACTGGGTCATGCAGCCTTCGCGGAGACCATACTCGGTGAAGTCATGGTCACCGCGCGGAAGCGCGCCGAGTCGATGCAGGACGTACCGTTTGCGATCAGCGCGCGCAGCGGCGAGCAGCTTCGCAATGCGGGCGCAGCGAACGTCGAGGATATTTCCCGAAACATTGCCGGATTCACGGTGCAGAATCTTGGCCCCGGCCAGAGCCAGGTTGGCATGCGCGGCATTTCAGCCGGCAAGACCGACCGCGACCTGCCCGGAGTCAAGGAGCAGGTCGGCGTCTACATGGATGAATCCGTGATCTCGCTGTCGCTGTTCACGCCAGACCTCGAACTCTACGATCTGAACCGCGTCGAAGTGCTGCGCGGTCCGCAGGGCACGCTGTTCGGTTCCGGTTCGCTGGCCGGCACAGTGCGCTACATCACGAACCAGCCCGACCCCAGCGCCAGCTACGGTGACATCGAAGTAACCGGCAGTTCGATCGACGGTGGCGAGGCAGGCGCCAGCCTGCGCGGCATGTTCAACATGCCGATGTCGGACACGGCTGCATTGCGCGTGGTCGGCTATTACTCTGAGGTCCCGGGCTTCATCGACGCCGTGCAACCCGGCGGCTCGGTGCATCAGGACGCCAATGGCGGCACCAAGTGGGGTGTGCGCGCAGCAATGCGCTTTGAACCGAACGAGAACCTGACGATCACGCCGCGCGTGATCTACCAGGACATTGACATGGACGGCTACAACCGCACCGATGTCTGGAACATCCTGGCCAATCCGTATACGACGACGGAACCGCGGGTCACGCTGGAAGACCGCCAGCAGTACACGCAGCTGCAGGAGAAGTTCACCGATGAATTCCTGCTCGCCGACCTGACTGTAGAAGTGGGACTCGGCAATCACACTTTGACGTCGATCAGTTCCTACACGGATCGCGATATTCTCGTGGTTCGCGACGCGACGCAGCTGACCGGCAGCGTCACTTACGACCTTGGCGCTTTCCGCCCCGCCACCTCTGCCGAGGTAAGGATCAGTTCGCCGCTATACGACGCAACGAAGGTCAAGGTGTTCACTCAGGAATTGCGCGTTGCTTCCGACTATGACGGCCGGTTCCAGTGGGTCGGAGGCGCGTTCTACAGCGATATCAAGCGCCATTACGGCCAGCAGTTACCGACCCCGGGCTACGACGACGTCATGGCGCAGATATTTGCGCCGTTCGATGATCCCACCGATGATCCTGACGCAGGACCGATTTGCCCGCTCACGAGTCCGCGTTGCCTCGACAGCGTGAATCTTGGTGCGCCGGTAGCGGATATGCCGTTCTATTCGGATATTCCCTATGACTTCACGCAGATTGCGGTATTCGCCGAGGCCAACTTCAGCCTCAGCGAACGAGCCGACCTGACGATCGGTGGTCGCTACTACGATTTCTCCGAAGATCGAGTGCTGACTTTTGGCGGTGTCTTCTCCGATCCGAGCGCGGGACCGGGATCGTCTGATTCGGACGGATTCCTGCCGCGTGTGCTGTTCTCTTACGACGTCAATGAGAACGTGCAGCTCAACGCGCAGGCTTCCGAGGGCTTCCGCCTTGGCGGCATCAACGATCCATTAAACCTGTCTCTTTGCTCGGACGAGGACGTGACCACATTTGGTGGCCGCGATTCCTTCGATGACGAGACGCTCTGGAACTATGAGCTTGGCGCGAAAGTCGGCTTCGCGGACGGACGCGCGCAGTTCAATATCTCGGCGTACCGGGCTGAGATCAAGGACTTCCAGGTTCCGGTAGTGGCCGGCACCTGCTCGTCCCGAATCGTCTACAACGTGCCGAAGGCTCACACAAATGGCGTGGAAATCGAGCTTGAGGCACAGCCGACCGATCGTTTCAGTTTTGGACTCTCGGCGGCTATGGTCAACTCGGAGCTGGATTCAACGGTGACGTCGACCTCGGGAAGTGGAGCCGTGACAGTCGTCGGCGCGATGGAAAAAGGCAACCGCATGGCGTCGGTGCCTGAGTTCCAGATGTCCGCAAATGCGACTTACAAGTGGCCGATGACGGACCGGCTGGAGGGTTATATCAGCGGCACCTTTCAGCACATTGGCGACCGCTATACGCAGGTAGCGGATCAGGCTTCGGGATTCGGGACATTCGGCATCCGCAGCTTCGGTTCACCGACAACCACCGGTCAGGTCGGCGGTCCGGCGCTCACCAGCATCACCTTCGACCCGCTGCTGCCTGAATACGACATCGCCAACCTTCGTTTCGGCGTGCGCGCCGACGACTGGGAAGCGGCGCTGTTCATCAACAACATCGCGGACGAATCGGCAAGGCTCGGTCTCGACCAGGAGCGTGGACGCGTGGCGCGCGTCGGTTTCCTGACCAACCAGCCGCGCACGATCGGCGTGACTTACCGCAGGAGCTTCGGCAAGTAGCCGCTGCTGCTGGCGCTTGAATGGACGGCGGCCCTTTGGGGCCGCCGTTTTCTTTTCTGCCGGCCCCCCGGCATGCCATCCAGCCAAGCCGGAACCGCCGGAAAAGGCGGTTTGTCATAATTTTTGCGCCGCCCGTCACGCTCGTTTTTCGCCCTTTTTGTCACTGTTGTCCCTGTCGCCCGCCAGTTGCGGAATGCAGGCCCTTGCCCAGGTACCGAAAAGTCTCCGTCGGGGAAGTTGAGGTCGGCATGTATGTGTCCGAACTCGATCGCCCGTGGCTGGAGACGCCGTTCCTGTTCCAGGGCTTTCACATCCGGAACCAGGAGGAAATCGACGCGCTGCGTGCCCATTGCCGGCACGTGGTCGTCGACACCCGCAAGGAGGACGAGGACACCATTACGGAATTACCGCCGCCGATCCCGCACGCTGACAAGAAGCCTGCCGAGGCCATGCGTGGCCTGAAGAGCGAGATCAAACCGGCATCCAGCATCCAGACCGGCGTGTACAGCACCGTCAAAGACGTCATGGGCACGCTGCGCCGCTCCGGCAAACTGGACGTGCACAAGCTTGAAAGCGCGGTCGAACCCATGGTGGACAGCGTGCTGCGCAATCCCGCCGCCATGTCCTGCCTGATGCGGATCCGGCGCAAGGGCGGCTACCTCTATTCGCATTCCATGGCCTCATCGGTCTGGGCGACGGTGCTCGGCCGCGAGATCGGACTCGATCGCGATGCGCTGCGCGTCGTGGCGCTCGGTGCCATGCTGCTCGACGTCGGCAAGATCCGGATCCCCGAGGAATTGCTGAACAAGCCTGGAAAGCTTGATGCCACGGAGATGAGGCACATGCGGCAGCATGTCGAGTTCGGCATCGAAGTGCTGCAGGAAGCCGGCGGCGTGGACAAACGTGTGCTCGACATGGTCGCTTACCACCATGAGCGCTTCAACGGTTCGGGCTATCCCAACGGCCTGAAGGCCGGCGAAATTCCCGTGTACGGGCGCATTGCCGGCATCGTCGATACCTACGATGCAATGATCACGTCGCGGCCGTACGCCAGCACGCAGTCGTCCTTTGGC
>JAOUGR010000449.1 GCA_029857655.1 Gammaproteobacteria bacterium
ATGGATGCGATCCTTGTGCCCGGCGGTTTCGGCGAGCGCGGCATCGAAGGAAAGATCCAGGCCGTGAAGTTTGCGCGCGAGCATGGCATCCCGTACCTCGGCATCTGCCTCGGCATGCAGGTCGCGGTGATTGAATTCGCGCGGCACGTGCTGGGTCTCGCCGCCGCGAATTCCACCGAGTTCCTGCGTTCGGCGGCCGATCCGGTCATCGCATTGATCACTGAATGGCGCGATCGCAGCGGGGAGACCCTGAAGCGCGACGACCAATCGGACCTCGGCGGCACGATGCGCCTCGGCGCGCAGGAATCCCGCATCCGCGCGGGCACACTGGCAAGGGCAGTGTACGGCCGCGATTCGATCCATGAGCGCCACAGGCACCGCTACGAATTCAACAACAATTATCTCGAGCGGATGCAGAAGGCCGGGCTCTCATTTTCCGCGTTCTCGGAAGACGGCCTCGTCGAGATCATCGAACTGCCGTCGCATCCCTGGTTCCTGGCGGTCCAGTTCCATCCGGAATTCACTTCAAACCCGCGCGACGGCCACCCGCTCTTCATTGGCTTTGTGCGCGCGGCGCGCGAGCATGCGAGCGGACAGATGCCGCGGGCGGCCAGCGCGTGAAGCTCGCCGGTGCAGCGATTGGGCCCGGACAGCCGCTGTTCCTGATCGCCGGGCCATGCGTCGTCGAAAGCGCTCAGCTGACTCTCGATGTGGCCGGCCAGCTCAAGGAAATCACCGCGGCGCTCGGCGTGCCATTCGTCTTCAAGGCCTCATATGACAAGGCCAACCGGTCTTCGCATGCTTCCTACCGGGGGCCCGGCATGGAAGAGGGACTGCGGGTGCTGTCTGAGGTGCGGCGCCAGCATGGCGTGCCGGTGCTGACCGACGTGCATGAGGACACGCCGCTCGCCGAAGTCGCCTCAGTCGTCGACGTCCTGCAGACGCCGGCATTCCTGTGCCGGCAGACGAATTTCATCGTCAACGCGTGTTCCCAGGGCAAGCCCGTGAATGTCAAGAAGGGCCAGTTCCTGAGTCCCTGGGAAATGGCGAATGTCGTCGAGAAAGCCCGCTCGACCGGTAACAAGGAAATCATGGTCTGCGAGCGTGGCTTCAGCTTTGGCTACAACAATCTGGTCTCGGACATGCGGGCGCTTGCCGTGATGCGCAAGTTTGGTGCTCCCGTGGTCTTTGATGCCACGCATTCCGTGCAGCTTCCCGGCGGGAAAGGAAATGCTTCCGGCGGCCAGCGCGAATTCATACCGGTGCTGGCGCGTGCGGCGGTTGCGGCGGGTGTCGCGGGCATCTTCATGGAAACCCACCCCGACCCGGAACACGCGCTGTCGGACGGGCCGAATGCCTGGCCGTTGTCGCGCATGCGCGCCTTGCTGGAGGCGCTCGTCGAAATAGACCGGGCCGTCAAGTCGCGGCCCTTCGAGGAGGATTCCGTCTGATGCGCATCGTGGACATTCACGGTCGCGAGATCATCGATTCGCGCGGCAACCCGACGGTGGAGGCCGATGTCGAGCTTGCGGATGGCACGATCGGCAGGGCCGCCGTGCCGTCCGGCGCATCCACGGGCACGCGCGAAGCGGTCGAGCTGCGTGACGGCGATCCGCTGCGATTCCTGGGCAAGGGCGTGCTGAACGCGGTTGCCCACGTCAATGGCGAGCTGCGGGACGCTTTGGTTGGCCGCGAAGCACAGGACCAGTCCGGCATCGACCGGCGCATGCTGGAGCTCGACGGTACCGACAACAAGTCGCGCCTCGGCGCGAATGCCCTGCTGGCCGTGTCGCTCGCGACGGCACGGGCCGCCGCGCAGTCGCAGAAGTTGCCGCTCTATCGCTACCTGGGTGGTGACGACGCTGTCGTGATGCCGGTGCCGATGATGAACATCATCAATGGCGGCGTGCATGCGGACAACAGCCTGGACATCCAGGAATTCATGATCGTGCCGGCCGGTCTGCAATGCTATTCCGATGCGCTGCGTTGCGGCGCCGAGGTCTTCCAGCGTCTGCGACAGTTGCTGCACGAGCGGGGCCTGTCGACGGCGGTCGGCGACGAGGGTGGCTTTGCGCCGGATCTGGCGTCGAATGAGGCAGCGCTCGGATTGATAATCGAGGCGATCGACGCGGCGGGCTACCGGGCCGGTCAGGACGTGTGGCTGGGGCTCGATGTCGCGAGCAGCGAGTTATACCGCGATGGCGTCTATCTGCTCGAATCCGAGGGACGTCGCTTCACGGCGGCGCAGTTCACGGAGTATCTGGCC
>JAOUGR010000104.1 GCA_029857655.1 Gammaproteobacteria bacterium
ATTCCGGAAATAACTGCGGAAGAATTTGCGCGCATCGACCTGCGGATCGCCCGCATCGAATCAGCGACGCTGGTCGAGGGCGCGGACCGGCTGCTGCAGCTGACCGTCGACCTTGGCGGCGGGCAGCGCACGGTCTTCGCGGGAATCCGCAGTTCCTACGAGCCCGCCCAACTGGTCGGCCGGCATGTGGTCGTGGTCGCGAACCTCAAGCCGCGCAAGCTGCGTTTTGGAACCTCACAGGCGATGATCCTGGCGGCGAGCGCCGAAGGCGCCGATGCACTCTACCTGCTGGGACCGGATACGGGCGCGACGGCGGGCATGAAGGTCAGCTAGGAATGCTCGCGGAGCGCATCGATGCCCTGTTGCCGCAGACCCAGTGCCGGCGCTGCGGGTTCGATGGCTGCCGTCCGTATGCCGAGGCGCTGGCGCACGGGGAAAGCGCGCTGAATCGCTGCCCGCCTGGCGGGCGTGCTGTGATCGCGCAACTGGCGGCACTGCTGGGGCGACCGGAACTGCCGCTCGATTCCGACTGCGGGCAGGAGGGGCCGCAGCTCATGGCGGTCATCGATGAGCAGGTGTGCATCGGCTGCGCCAGGTGCCTCGACGACTGCCCGACCGATGCCATCGTCGGCGCGCGCAAGCGCATGCACTCGGTCATTGCCGAAGATTGTTCCGGCTGCGAGCTTTGCCTGCCCAGCTGCCCGGTCGACTGTATCCACATGGTCGCCCTGGCCACGCCGCCGCATTCGGCGCCGCAGCGCGAGCCCCGCGCGGTTCGCTACCGGAGGCTTTACGATTCGCGGCGGGCGAGGCTGGCACGCAGCCAGGCAGATCGGCGCGATGCCCTGCGCGCAAGCCTGGCCCAAGATGGCGCGTCCGCGGACTGAATCGAAGCTGGACGCGGTCGCACGGCGGCAGCTGTTCGAGCGGCTGCGCGCGTCCAATCCGCGGCCTGCGACCGAACTGGTCTACCGTTCGCCATTCCAGCTGCTGGTCTCGGTCATGCTGTCGGCACAGGCCACCGACCGCAGCGTCAATAGGGCGACGAAACAATTGTTCCGCGTCGCCGCGACGCCAGGAGCCATGCTGGCGCTCGGAGAAGACGGCGTGGCCGGCTACATCAGGACAATCGGGCTCTGGCGCGTCAAGGCGCGCCATGTCATCGCCGCAAGCCGCCTCCTGGTCGAGCGCCACCGTGGCCGCGTGCCGCGCGCAAGGAAAGCGCTCGAGGCCTTGCCCGGCGTCGGGCGCAAGACCGCGAATGTCGTGCTGAATACCGCCTTTGGCGTGCCGACGATCGCGGTGGACACGCATATCTTCCGCGTTGCCAATCGCACCGGTCTGGCGCCGGGCCGCAATGTCCGTGAGGTGGAGGACCGGCTGATGAATGCCGTGCCGGAGGAATTCCGCGCGGATGCGCATCATTGGCTGATCCTGCACGGCCGCTATATCTGCAAGGCCCGCCGGCCGGCTTGCCCGGACTGCGTGATCGCGGATCTGTGCCATTACGGCGACAAGACGGTGTCGCGATGATCACGCTGCCGTCGGGAAGCATGAAACGCGCAGATCTCAGGCGCGTGTGGCTGCTGGCCTGGCAGAAGGAACGTGAACGACTGGCGATGACGCCACTGGAAACGATGCTGGCCGACGTGCTGCGCCTGCACCCCGAGTATCTGGAGCTGCTGGAGGATCCGGACGCGCTTGCGCGTGACTGGACGCCCGAGGGAGGCCAGGTCAACCCGTTCATGCACATGGGACTGCACGTGGCGCTTCGCGAAGGCGTCGCTGCCGACCGGCCCGCAGGGCTGCGCGAACTGTACAGGCACATGCACAGATCGAGGGATCCGCATGCGGTCGATCACGCATTGATGGATTGCCTGGCGGAGACGCTTTGGGAAGCGGAGCGCGCGGGCCTGCCACCCGATGAAGCAATGTTTCTTGCGCGCGCCCAGCGCGTGGCCGGTTGCTGACACCGGGCGGCCGGCGCCGGCGAATCAGGACTTCTTCGGCATGTAGAGATCGGTCAGGGTCCCGTCAAACGCTTCCGCGGCAAATGCCACCGTCTCGGAAAGGGTCGGGTGCGGGTGGATCGTCAGTCCGATGTCGGCCGCATCGGCACCCATCTCGATGGCAAGCGCAACCTCGGAGATCAGGTCCCCGGCATTGCTGCCCACGATGCCGCCGCCGACGATGCGGTGTGTCGCCTCGTCGAACAGCAGTTTCGTGAATCCCTCGTCGCGATTGAGCGTCAGCGACCGGCCACTCGCCATCCATGGAAACAAGCCCTTCCCGAG
Source organism: Gammaproteobacteria bacterium (assembly GCA_029857655.1). GTDB lineage: Bacteria > Pseudomonadota > Gammaproteobacteria > Steroidobacterales > Steroidobacteraceae > SCUD01. The sequence goes on from JAOUGR010000104.1 coordinate 2,295, forward strand.
CTTGCGGCCCGCGGCCCGGGCTTCAGTTTCGGTGATCCCGGCCCAGGCGATTTCCGGGTCCGTGTAGGCGACCGAAGGAATCACCAGCGCGTCGAATGCGCGCTTGTGGCCGGCGACCACCTCGGCCGCCACCTTGCCTTCGTGGGTCGCCTTGTGCGCCAGCATCGGCTGGCCGACGATGTCTCCGATCGCGAAAATATGGCTGACGTTGGTTCGCTGCTGACGGTCCACGGCGATGTAGCCGCGTCCGTCGACTTCGACACCCGCCGCTTCTGCGTTCAGTACGCGGCCATTCGGCACGCGGCCGACCGCACACAGCACGCGATCGAAGATTTGCGACTGCGGCGCATCCTTCGAGTCAAAACTGACCTTGAGGCCGGTGTCCCCGGCCTCGACGCCCATCACGCGCGTGCCGGTCATGATGGACGCGTAGCGAGAACGAAGTCGCTTCTCCAGTGGGCGCACCAGGTCGCGATCGCAACCTGGCATCAGCGTGTCCGTCAGTTCGACGACGCTGACTCTGGAGCCGAAAGCGTCGTAGACGCAAGCCATCTCGAGACCGATGATGCCGCCACCGATGACCAGCAATTGCGCGGGGATATCCTTGAGGTCGAGTGCAGCGGTCGAATCCATGACCCTCGGGTCATCCGGCAGACCCGGGATGCGCGCAGGCTCCGATCCCGCGGCGATGATGCAATGCTCGAATCCGATGACGCGGGTGGCCCCGTCCGTCACGCGCAACTTGACGCGATGCGGTGAGATAAATTGCGCGAATCCCCGCAACACATCGATTTTTCTCTGCTTGGCCAGGATCGTAAGACCGGCGGTCAGCTTGCCGACGATCTTGTTCTTCCATAGCTTCAGCGTCTCCGTGTCGATCGCAGGCCTGCCGAAGCGGATGCCATGCGTCTCCATCGCTTTGGCATCCTCGATCACGCGCGCCGCATGCAACAGGGCTTTCGACGGAATGCAGCCGACATTCAGGCAGACGCCGCCGAGTTGCGGCCACCGGTCCACCAGTATCACGCCAATACCGAGATCAGCGGCACGAAAGGCCGCCGTGTAGCCGCCGGGCCCCGCGCCGATCACGAGCAATGTTGTCGTCAGGTCGGCCGCCGGCTCCCCGGCATGGACCGAAGGTTCGTCCCTGGCCTGCGATCCCTGCCTGGCCGGCAGCACCACAGTCCGGCCCTCGCCCGCCATGACGACCGTCTCGGTCAGCGCCGGCAGGCGCACGGTGTCGCCGCCTGCGGCCGCGACCACGGCGATCAGGCTGTCCTTCGACACCCGATCGCCCTTCACGACGCGGACTTCCTGGACCACGCCAGCCGCGGTCGCAGGCACGTCCATGGTCGCCTTGTCGGTCTCGAGCGTTATCAGCGGGGTTTCCGTCTCGACGATGTCGCCGGGTTTCACCAGCACTTCGATGACCTCGACATCCCGGAAATCGCCCAGGTCCGGAACGCGCTGCTCGATGATCCGGCTCACGGCACGGCCTCGACAAGGCTGTCCGGATGGGCAAGCTCTTCGGTGAGCGCGACCACGAAGCGCACGGCCTCGGCGCCATCGACGACCCGGTGATCATAGGAAAGCGACAGCGGCAGGAGCAGGCGCGGCCGGAAATGGCCATCCTTCCAGACCGGCCGGGTCTGCGAACGCGAGACGCCCAGGATCGCGACCTCCGGCGCATTGATGATCGGCGTGAACGCAGTGCCGCCGATGCCGCCGAGACTCGAGATCGTGAAGCAGCCGCCCTGCATCTCGGCGGCCGTCAACTTGCCGGCGCGCGCGCGCGCGGCGAACTCCGCCAGGTCGCGGGCAAGTTCGTAGATGTCCTTGCGATTCGCGTCGCGGATCACCGGTACCACGAGCCCATTCGGCGTGTCGGCCGCGAAACCCAGGTGCAGGTACTGCTTGAAGACCTGGTTCTGGCCGGTGGCGTCAAGCGAGCTGTTGAAATTCGGGAACTGCGCAATGACCCGGACGCAGGCACGCGCGACGAATGCGAGCGGGGTCAGCTTGATGCCAAGGCTGGCTGCGCGTTCCTTCAGCGATACGCGCAGCGCTTCCAGTTCCGTGATGTCCGCTTCGTCGTGCTGCGTGACATGCGGGATGTTCACCCAGCTGGCCTGCAGACGTGCGCTGGAAATCTTCTGGATGCGGCCGAGCGGGCGCATCTCGACCGGTCCGAACGCGCTGAAATCGACGACCGGAACCTGCGGCAACGCGGCCGATGTCGCGGGGGCGGCAGTCATCACCCGCTTCACGAAATTCTTGACGTCGTCCTGCGTGACCCGCCCCTTCACGCCTGAACCCCTGACTCTCGTCAGGTCGACACCGAGTTCGCGCGCAAGCTGCCGCACCGCAGGACCGGCATGGGCACGCGAAGAGCCCGCCTCGACCGTGGCCGCAGGCGCAGGCCCTCTGCCGTCGGTCGCCGCCACCGTCGGCGCTGGCGCCTGCACGGCGGCAGGCGCCGCTGAAGCGGTGTGAGGGGGCGACACGGCCTTGTCCAGCACCGTCGCCACGAGATCCCCGGCACTGACTCGCGCGCCCTTGGCAACGTGCAGCTTGACGATCGTGCCGGCAGCGGATGCAGGCACGTCCATCGCGGCTTTTTCGGTTTCCAGGGTGATGAGCGGCGACTCGAGCTCGACGCTGTCACCCGGCCCGACCAGCACCTCGATGATCTCGACGTCGTGGAAATCTCCGAGGTCCGGCACGCGGATATCAACCGTCCCGCTTGCCGCGGATGGCGCGGGCTTTGCCGTCATCGCCCGCCCGGACCGCGCCGCGGGTTTTTGCCGGCCAGCCGCACCGGACGCCTTGTCCGAAGATTCGAGCACCAGGACCGGGTCACCCTTGGAAACCCGGTCGCCCTTTTTCACAAGCATTTCGACGATGCGACCGGCCGCGGTCGATGGAACGTCCATCGTTGCCTTGTCGGTTTCGAGCGTGATCAGCGGGCTTTCCAGCGCGATCTCGGTGCCCGGGGCGACCAGCACGTCGATGATCTCGACATCCCTGAAGTCGCCAAGATCCGGCACGTTGATGGTGATGCGCCTGGCCACGGTCTTGTTCACGAAACCAGCGGATTAGGCTTCGAGGGGTCGATGCCGAATTTCCTCATTGCCGCGGAGACCGTGGCCACGTCGGCTTTCCCATCATCCGCCAGCGCCTTGAGCGTGGCCACGACGATCCAGCGCCTGTCGACCTCGAAGAATCCACGCAGTGCTTCGCGTGAATCGCTGCGACCGAAGCCGTCGGTGCCGAGCGTGACGTAACGTCCCGGCACCCACTGGCGGATCTGGTCCGCGACGATCTTCATGTAATCGGTCGCCGCGATGAACGGGCCTTCGCGCCCGCTCAGGCATTCGCGCATATACGGCGCCACGGGCTTCGCGTCCGGATGCAACATCGCGGTGCGCTCGGCATCGAGCGCTTCGCGCCGCAGCTCCGAGAAGCTGGTGACGCTGAATACATCGGCCGGAATCCCGAATTCCGACTCCAGGATCTGCGCGGCAACCAGCGCCTCGCGCAGGATCGTGCCCGATCCCAGCAGCGTCGCCCTGACCGGGCCGCGACCACCGATGTGCAGCAGGTACATGCCGCGCAGCACGCCCTGTTCGACACCCTTCGGCATTGGCGGCTGGACGTAATTCTCATTCATGCAGGTCACGTAGTAAAAGACGCTTTCCTGTTCCGCGTACATCCGCCGCAGTCCGTCCTGCATGATGATCGCGAGTTCGTACGCATAGCAGGGATCATAGGCGACGCAATTCGGGATCGTCGATGCCAGCAGATGGCTATGACCATCCTGGTGTTGCAGCCCCTCACCGGCAAGCGTGGTACGACCCGCCGTCGCGCCCAACAGGAAGCCGCGCGCCTGCATGTCGCCGGCGGCCCATGCGAAATCGCCGATGCGCTGGAATCCGAACATCGAATAGAAGATGTACATCGGGATCATGTTGATCCCGTGATTCGCATAAGCCGTGCCGGCCGCCATCCACGAACAGAATGCGCCGGCCTCGTTGATGCCTTCCTCGAGAATCTGGCCCTTGCGATCCTCGCGGTAATACATCAGCTGGTCCGCATCCTGCGGCGTGTACAGCTGGCCGACCGACGAATAGATGCCCACCTGGCGGAACAGGCCCTCCATGCCGAAGGTGCGGGCCTCGTCCGGAATGATCGGCACGACGTGCGAGCCGACATTCTTGTCCTTCAGCAACTGGGTCAGGATCCTGACGAATGCCATCGTCGTCGAGATCTCGCGGCCACCGCTGCCGTCCAGCAGCGACTTGAATGCCGCGAGTGCCGGGACGGCGAGCGGCGGCGCGTTAACGCGCCGGACCGGCAGGTGACCACCCAGTGACTTGCGGTGACTTCGGAGGTACTGCATCTCCGGGCTGCTGTCCTCCGGCCTGAAGAACGGCAACCGGGCGATTTCCTCGTCCGAGATCGGGATGTTGAAGCGATCCCTGAAAGCCTTCAGCGCCTCATCGTCCAGCTTCTTCTGCTGGTGCGTGACATTCAGCGCCTCGCCGGCCTTGCCCATGCCATAACCCTTGACGGTCTTCGCGAGGATCACCGTCGGCCGGCCCTTGTGGGCAACGGCGGCAGCGTAGGCATTCCAGACCTTGCGCGAATCGTGGCCGCCCCGGTTCAGCAGCGAAATCTCCTCGTCCGACATGTTCGCGACGGCTTCCTGGAGTTCCGGATACTTGCCGAAGAAATGCTCGCGCGTGTAGGCGCCGCCTTTTGCCTTGAAATTCTGGTATTCCCCATCGACGGCCTCCTCCATCCGCTTTCTAAGCAATCCCGATGTATCCCGCGCAAGCAGCGGGTCCCAGCGGGAGCCCCAGATGACCTTGACGACATTCCAGCC
>JAOUGR010000103.1 GCA_029857655.1 Gammaproteobacteria bacterium
GTGCCGGCGTCCGGTGCACGCGTGATCGAGTTGCGGCTCAAGGAGCTCACGACCGCAAACCCCGCGTGGCGACCGAACATGATCGCGGTCGGTGCCGCGGCCCAGTTGCTGCGGCTGGATCAGGAGGTGCTGGCGGACCTGATCGCCAAGCGCTTCCAGGACAAGGGACCGGCGATTGTGGCCGCGAACCTGGCGGCGGCCCGCGCCGGCGCCGCGGCCGTCGCGCACCACGATCTTGGCTTCGGGCTGGCTCGGCCGGGAGCCGCGGGGACCAAGCGCTGGCTGATCACCGGCAACGAGGCGGTCGGCCTGGGCGCCATTCGCGGTGGAATCCGATTTGCCGCCGCTTACCCGATCACGCCCGCTTCGGAGGTGCTGGAATGGCTGGCACCTAATCTCACGAAGGTCGGCGGCAGCCTGGTGCAGGCGGAGGACGAGCTTGCCTCAATCAATATGATCATCGGCGGTTCTTACGGTGGTGCGCCTTCGTTGACGGCCACCTCGGGTCCTGGCCTGTCGCTGATGGTCGAAGCGCTCGGGCTGGCCACGGCGGCCGAAGTGCCGATCGTCGTCGTCAACGTCATGCGAGGCGGGCCGTCGACCGGCATTCCGACAAAGTCCGAGCAATCGGACCTCAACATTGCGGTGTACGGCGTGCACGGCGACGCTCCCCACATCGTCGTCGCACCGCAGTCGATTCCGGACTGCCTGCTGACGACGCAATGGGCGGTGCACCTCGCCGAAAGCCTGCAAGCGCCCGCGATCCTGCTGTCGGATCAGTTCCTGGGACAGGCGCTGGCCGCGATAGCGCGGCCCGCCGACGTCAGCTTCATCGGCCAGCGGCAGAAGGCGGCCGCCGTCGTAGCGCCTTACCGCCGTTATGCGCTTACCGCCGATGGCGTCTCGCCGATGGCGATCCCCGGGGTGCCGGACGGCCAATACACGGCCGAGAGCCTCACGCACACGGAACGCGGCCTGCCCAGCACCAGCTCAAGCGATCACCACGCCCAGCTGGACAAGCGTCGCGACAAACTCGAGCGCTTTGCGTTCGGCGACTTGTGGGCGACGATTGAGGGGCAGGGCACGCTCGCCATCATCACCTGGGGTTCCTTGACCGGCGCGGCCCGCGAAGCGGTTGCGCAACTGGCTCGGGGCGGCCGCCGGGTACGACTGATCGCTCCGCGGCTGCTGTCGCCGGCGCGGCCGGCGGAGATGGCGGCGGCGCTCGAGGGCGTGAACCGCCTGCTGGTCGTCGAGCAGAGCCACGGTGCCCAGTTCTACCGTTACCTGCGCGCCCACTACTCGCTGCCAGCCGACACGGCGGTGCTGCACCGTCCGGGTCCCTTGCCGATTCGTCCCGGCGAGATATGTCGTGAGCTTCTGCGAGAGCAGTCTTCATGAGCGCAACCCTTGCCCCGGCCTGCCGCCCCGCGGACTATCGCTCAGCCGTCAAGCCGATCTGGTGTCCGGGATGTGGGGATTACCACGTTTTGATGGCGTTCACGCGAGCCTTTGCCGAGCTCGGCGTGCGTCCGGAACAGGTCGCGGTGGTATCCGGCATCGGTTGTTCGTCGAGAATCCCGGCGTACATGAATTGCTACGGCTTCCACGGCGTGCACGGCCGCTCGCTTGCCGTCGCGGCCGGACTCAAGATCGTCCGCCCGGACCTGACGGTCGTGGTGGCAAGCGGCGACGGCGACGGCTATTCAATCGGCGGCAATCATTTCCTGCACGCCTGCCGGCGCAATGTCGACCTGACCTATGTGGTCATGGACAACCACATCTATGGAATGACCAAGGGCCAGCCGTCACCAACCACCGAGCCCGACTTCGATACTGCGCTCGCGCCGGGCGGAACCGGCGTGCGGCCATTTCATCCGCTCGTGATCGCGTTGGCTTCCGGCGCGAATTTCGTGGCGCGCGCGTTTTCCGGCAACCCGGCCGAGACCGCCGGGATCCTCGTGGAAGCCGTGCGCCATCCCGGCTTCTCGTTCGTGGAGGTCCTGAGCCCGTGCGTGACCTACCGGCCGGATCAGCGGGCCTGGAAGGACCGCGTGCATCGCGCGCCAGTCGATGCCACCGACGACGCGGCGCGGGCGGCGCGCCGGGTGATGACCGATGACGGATTCAACCTGGGGGTGCTTTATCGTGGCAACCGGCCGCCGTATGCGCCGCCCGCCGGCAAGGCCATCACCGACCTTGCGGAACTGGAGCGGGAGTTCGAGTTATGAGCGCCGACGCCCCACGCGCCGCGTCGCTGGTCGATCTGTACGCGATCGCTTACCAGATCGAAGCGGACGCGGTCGAGCGGTACACGATGCTCGCCGACCAGATGGAGATGCATAACAATCCGGCGCTCGTCGATGTCTTCCGCGACCTGGCGCGCGCCGAGGGAATCCACCGCGACCAGATCTGCCGCATGGCCGGGGACTTCGACGTCGCGGCGCATGCTCACAAGGTGGCACGCTGGCGCATCGGCGAGAGTCCCGAATCCGCCGATCTGGGCGCCGCCCAATACCTGATGACGCCGCACGATGCGCTGCAGATGGCGCTCGCCGCCGAACAGAGGGCACTGGAGTTCTTCAGGGAATTGCTGGGCAACGCCGTGGATGCCGACGTCAGGCACCTCGCCGCGGAGCTGGTCGAGGAAGAAACCGGGCACGTCGCGCTGTGCCATCGCCTGCTGCTGCGCTATCCGCCACCGGCCGGTGGCCGACCGGCCGGGGATCCCGATCCGCCGGCCTCGCAGGCTTAGGAGAATGGAGGTGCTCATGCGCATGGACGAGTGCGGCAGGCGGGCCACGGGTGCGGAAGGATCCCGCGGTGGCTAGGTACATCATGGTCGTCGACCTGCGGCGCTGCATCGGCTGCCAGACCTGCACCGCCGCCTGCAAGCAGGCAAACGGCACGCCGCCTGGCGTGCAGTGGCGGCGGGTCGTCGACATCGAGACCGGCACGTATCCGGACGTCCGTCGCAGCTTCGTGCCGGTCAGCTGCATGCACTGCGGCGATCCGCCGTGCATGGATGTCTGCCCGACCCGGGCGACCTTCAAGCGTGACGACGGCCTCGTCGGCATCGATTACGAGCTGTGCATCGGCTGTGCGTATTGCGCGGTCGCGTGCCCTTACCAGCAACGCTTCAAGGTGCAGCGCGCGACATTCGCCTATGGCGGCGGGCCGAGCCCGGCGGAAGCCGCGCAGTTCGATCCGGCGCGTCTCGGCGTGTCGACGAAGTGCAACTTCTGCAGCGACCGCATCGATGCCGCGCGGGGCACCGGGCGAACACCGGGAATCGACCCGGAAGTGACCCCGGCCTGCGTCAATTCCTGCATCTCGGGCGCGCTGCACTTTGGCGACCGCGACGATCCGCAGAGCAACGTGTCGCAGCTGCTGCGCGAGAATGAATTTTTCCGCATGCACGAGGAACTTGGCACGGATCCCGGCACGTACTACCTCGTGGAGGGCAGGCCATGAGCGCATCGATGCCCGGTTCGGTTGCGCCAAGACGGCAGGGCTTCTGGGACTGGCGCGCAGCCTGCAACTTCATCTTCGGCGGCGCGGGCGCCGGCACGCTCGTATACGCGGCGGTCATGTCGCCGCCGAGCGCGGGCCCGGGCCTGCTCGGCCTCGCGCTCGTGTGCTGCGGGCTGCTCTGCGTGTGGTTCGAAATCGGCCGGCCCTGGCGCGCGCTGAACGTCTTCCGGCATGCGCGCAGCTCGTGGATGACGCGCGAGGCGATCGTCTCCCTGCCGCTTCTCGGCGTCGGGCTTGGCGCCGCCTGGTACGGCAGCCGATGGCTGCCGTGGTTGACGGCCGCGCTCGCGCTCGCCTATGTCTACAGCCAGGCGCGCATGCTCCAGGGGGCGCGCGGCATCCCGGCCTGGCGCCATCCGCGCGTCGTCCCGCTGCTGATCGCGACCGGCCTCGCGGAAGGCGCCGGGCTCGGCATCGTGGCCCAGCTGCTGCTGGATCCGGCAACGCTCCCGGGCTGGGCCGCGCTGCTGCTGGTCGGCCTGATGCTGATCCGGGAGCTGGCGTTCGTCGCTTACCTGGGCAGCCTCGGCCCAGCCGAGGCGCCGACGCGGGCGCGCGCAGTGCTTGTGCGGTTCGGTCGCCGGCTCGTCGGGCTTGATGTGGCGGCAATCATTGCTGCCGCGTTTGGCACGATTGAACCGGGTCAGGCCTGGGCGGTCGGCCTCGCGGGGCTCGTGGCAGCGTTCGCTGGCGGGTGGTTCAAGTTCACGCTCGTGACCCGCGCGGCATATCACCAGGGCCTCGCGCTGTCGCTCACGCCGGTGCGCGGCTTCGGAACGACGCGGCCGGGCGCCCGGCCGGGCTGGTAAACAGGACTTACGAAGTACGACTCAGGCGGCTGCGGCCGCGCCCACGCGCCGCACTGCGACGCGCACGAGGTCGGCGCCGGAACCGGTCGCATCGGTCATCTCGAGCGACATCGGCGCGACCGTATTCAGGCTTGGATGGCCCATGTCCTTCGCGTAGGGCGTGGCCCAGTGGTCAAACTGCCCGACGATGACCAGCGTGTCGGGGCGGATCCCCTGCACGGGAATGGCGGGACCGCGCGTGGCCCCCGTGGGCGAGCTGATCTCGAGCAAGTCGCCGTCCGCGATCCCGAGCCGCTCGGCTGCGGCCGCATTGATGATGATGCCGCGATGCCCGACCACGTTGCCCGCGACCTCGTCCATCAACTGGATCATCGCGTTGCCGCCCGAGTTGTATTGCATGCTCTTGGTCGTGATGAGCCAGAACGGGTAGTCCTCGGGCCGGTGGCCGCGGCGCACCAGGTCCTCCTCCCACATGGCCGGAAAATCGTGCCACTGCGGCAGGGGTCCGTATTCGTTCAGTTGCCGGTCCCACCAGCGGATGCCGCTTTCGTGCAGCCGGGCCCCGAGCTCGCGGCCGACCCGCGTCAGGCGTTCCTGGTAGGGCAGTTCGAAGCGCAGTCCAAGTCGCTTGATGGTCGGGTACAGGTACCAGCAGCTCTGCGGACACGGTCGCGTCAGCAGCCCGTGTTCCCTGAACCAGTCGAGGTCGCGGATCTCCGCGCCGTCGGTCAATTCGCAGCTGGCCGCCTGGCAGACTGCGTTCCAGATCTCGTCCACCGAGTTCACCCTGGTGGCATCCAGCGAAAAATCCCGCAGCGAACCCTTCAACCGTACGCCGCAGGAGCCGCGATTGATGGCGGCGTTATAGGCTTCCAGCAGCCCGGTGCGCCGCGCGAGTTCCGTCGCGATCCAGGTGAAGTCGCGAGTGTCGCCCCGGGGCGCCACCGCCGGCTGGCGCAGCACGAAGCCCTCGTGCAGCCAGAACTGTTCCACGAACTTCGTGCGCCCCAGGCGGATCAGCTGTGTGCTCTCGAGGTCGGTGGCCTCCGGCAGCAGGATGTCCGCCATGTGATTCGTCTCGTCGTGCGTAAAGGCGAAACAGACCGTGAACGGGAAGGTCGTTATCGTGGCGGCAACGGCAGCTGTGTCCCAGAACGAGATGGCGGGATTGGTGCGGTACGCGATCCAGATCTCGGGCTTCGTCGGCCGCTGCCAGTTCTCCGGCACCTGGTTCTGGAAAATCCAGCTCAGGTGGGTCGGGCCGAGCGCCTGGCTCCAGGCACCACTGCTGCCGGATATCGGCACCAGCGTCCGGTGCCCGCTGCGTACGTCGGGATCCTTGAGCCAGTGGGCGCGGTCGGTCGGGTTGAGCGCGTTCTGCATGAAACCGTCGGGGCCCGGCACGACGCTCCGGTGCCGGTCCTCGTGCGGCTTGTTGATGCGTACCGTGGTGCCGAGCGTCCCGCCGGGTACTTCCAGGGCGCCGACCAGCACCGCGAGCATCGTACGCGACCAGCAACACTCGTAGGCGCCCCAGCCGTTGTTGACCGTCTTGCCGAGCGTTACCGCCACCGGCCGGAACGGCAGGACCTGGCCGTCGATCTCGATCGTCTCGCCGACGCGGGCGTGGTCGAGGTACTCGTTCGCGATGCGGCGAATCGTGGCGGCCGGAACCTCGCAGATTCCCGTCGCCCACTCGGGTGCGTACTGCCTGAAGTGCTCGACCAGGTGCGTAAATGCCGTCGCGGCGGTCACGTCGTAATGCACCCAGCGTTCGTCATCGGCGCCGACCTCGATGGCGTGGGCCACCGGCACGCGCCCCTCGAGCAGCGGCTCGGCATCGACGGCATCGAAGGCCACAGCCTTCCGTTGCCGCTCGTCCCACAGCAGCGGCTTGAGGCTCTCCGGGTCGCGCAGATAGTAGCCGTGCGGTCCGACGAGATAAGGCGAGGATGTCGTTCCGGTAAGGAACGGCACATCGAGCCGCGCGCGCGGGTGCTCGTGCAGCAGCACGTGGATCAGCGCGAGCATGAAAGCCGCGTCAGTCTTCGGCTTGATGGGAATCCACTCCGCCGAGGCGGCCGCGGTAATCGACAGGTGCGGCTCGATCTGCACGCGCCGCGCACCGCGCAGCCGCGCGGCCGCATGTCGCGCGACGGCGCTGACACCGCCGGTGATTTCGTTGTTGGCGCCGAGCGAGATGTTGTAATTGGTGTACGGCGTGTCACCGGAAACGGTGAATGCGCGGTGCCAGTACTCCCCGTACAGATGCTCCGAGTGCATGCACTTGACGCCCTGGCCGGAGCCGAAGCTGAAATCCACCGGCCCGAATGCCGAGAGGAACGCCGGGAAGCTGCCCATGTAGTTCGCAGGCGTGCCGCCATGGCCAAAACTGACGGCGACGCGCGGCAGGCCCTGTTCGTCGCGGTGGCCGCGCGCCAGCACGGACTTGAGCTTGTCGGCCACGGCGTCAAGGGCCTCGTCCCAGGAAATGGGGACGAAGCCGGGATCCTGGTCCCTGCCTTTGCGCGGATTGGTCCGTCGCATCGGTGTCAGGATCCGCGCCGGGTGGTAGACCTTCTGGATCAGGCCGTAGGCACGCACACAGGGCTTGCCGTCGCCCGGGTGGATGCCGGCGCCCGCGAAATTCGGCCCGATCTCGGTGGCGACGCCATCGGTGACCTTAACCGTCAGAAGGTCCGGGCCCGCCACGCAGTTGTAGCAGTAAGTCGGGACCAGCCGCGACGAGGGCGCGGGCGCTGCTGCCATGTTCGGCTCCTGTTCCAGGGCGGCCGGGCGTCTGGACTCAAAACAGGTAATTCGGTACGAGAATACG
>JAOUGR010000450.1 GCA_029857655.1 Gammaproteobacteria bacterium
TGTCGCACCGCCTGAAAGTCTGACAACCAATGCGACGCCGAGCGGCAGCAACACCACGGCGACGTACAGGCCGAACCAGACGATGCCGCGCGAGACAGGAACGCTCATCGCTCACCCGCGCGATACGGCAGGCCGCGGCGCACGAGCGCCTTTTCCGCCTCAACCGCGAGGAAGACGGTGAAAGCAAACGCGAAGCAGGCAAGCAGTTCTGCGCCGGATAGCGCAACTGTATTGAACCAACGGTGGCCGAATGGCGTGTAAATGACCGCCAGCGACAGCCGCTTGCCGAAAACCGCGAGCCGCAGTTGCAATGGCGTGCGCCCCGCCTCGGCAGTTCCCAGCAGGCGCGCAATCCGCCCCAACTCGGTTTCCATGCCGGTCGCGATTACAAGGCCGGTGCCCCTGCCGGTCGCAACTGTCGTCCCTTTCCAGGCCATGTTGCTACGATCGGCGACGGCAAGTTCTGCATCATCCAGTGCAGTCGTCTGCTTTTGGACCGCTTGCGATTCACCGGGCAGCACTGCTTCCTGGACCGATAGTGCGGCAGCTTCGATGAGCCGCAGGTCGGCCGGCACGATCCGGCCCGCTTCGAGCAGCACGATATCGCCCGGCACAAGCTCCGCCGCCGCGACTGTCAGCACCCGTCCGTCCCGTCGCACGCTCGCCATGGGAGCGGCCATGCTGCGCAGCGCTTCGATCGCCGCCTCGGCGCGATACTCCTGCACGAATCCGATCACCGCGTTCATGATCGCGATCGCAAGGATCACGATCACGTCCTCGAGGTCACCCGTGAGGCCGGCCAGGGCTGCGGCTACCAGCAGCACCAGGATCATGAAGTCGCGAAACTGGTCGAGCTGCATCCAGGACCAGTGACGCCGGGCCAGTCCCGATGTTGGGGTACTGCCGAGTCGGTTCAGTGCGGTGCTGTCCTGAAGCGTGTGCCAGCTGCCGCTTCCAGTAGCAGTGGCGATCATTGCCCGAACAGGAACAGGATGAAGGCGTTGGCAACGTAGATGATCAGCAGGAACAGCCCGATCCAGCCGAAGAATCGGAACTTTCGCCCGGCGGGCCGGTAGAACAACGCCGTAATTACCGCTCCGGTCATGACAATCGCGCTAACAGCCGTGCCGACATGCGCCGGCGAGATCGCCGAAAACAACGGTCCTTTGGTATAGGCAAGATCGTCAACCGCCAGGATCGCCGCGTCGAACAGGTTGCTGCCCAGCAGGTTGCCGATAGCCAGGTCCAGTGCGCCGATCCTGAGGGCAGAAATTGCGACCGCCATTTCCGGCAGCGAGGTCGAGAAAGCCACGAGCAGCGTGCCGACAAAGCTGTTGCTCCAGCCCATCAGGCGGGCAATTTCCGTTCCGATGAAGGGAAGCCAGGTCCCGGCAGCGATCACGACAACTGCCGCAGCGGAATAACTGACGATTGCGCGGCGCAAGGTGATGTGCGGATAACGCAACTCGGCGGGCGCCGCTCGCAACCGCGCCTCCTGCAACTCGTATTGCGTGACGATCCACATTGCCAGCAAGTAGCCACCGAGGATTACCGGCGTGTACAGCCCGACATGACCGATGGCCGGCATCCGGTCGCTTGCCAGAATCGAAAGCGCAATGATCCCGAGCAGGATCACCCCGAATCCCGCCGACAGGATGTGACTCTGGGCCGCCAGCGTATATATCGACGCGCGGGGGTATCCGATTTCGAGCAGCAACAGCAGTAGCAGATTGAAAATGCAGCTGCCGAGGACATCGCCGACCGCTATGTTCGGTACATCAACGATCGCGACCGCGCTGATGCCGGTCATGAGTTCTGGCAACGAGGTGACGGTCGCGACCATCAACACTCCGATGAGGGTGCGCCCGAGTCCGGTGCGCTCCGCAATCACGTCGCCGAAGCGCGATAGCTGGTAACCGCCGATGCCAATCAGCGAGGTACAGAAAAGGAATTGCAGCCAGGCGGTCGTCATTCCGGGATCAGAACCTAAATGCTGCTGGAGTCGGACCTTAGGCGCTGGAGTGACTGCGAATCAAGTCATATCCGGATCAGAGACGCGCGGCATGCGCTCCGCGCACTGGCACCGCAGTTGCGATCGCATTCGCGATCCCGCATTGTTCGAGTCACATCACGCATAGTTCGTTACGCACCGTGGGTTCCCATGACATCGATGATGGCGTCGACGACTCTCGCATTGAGCGCGCTGCTGGCATCGGTTCTGCCGGCAAGTGCCGCCGCGAGCGCGACCGGGGCTGCC
>JAOUGR010000451.1 GCA_029857655.1 Gammaproteobacteria bacterium
GAGGCCGCTCGCGGCCCCTGCGCTCGTGAACAGCAGCATGGTTACGGCGAGGACGTCGAATGCGACATGGATGAAGGCCTGCGCCTGCAGGCTGGGCCAGCGCGTCTTCAGGAGCCCGATCGAGATCACGCCGGTCGTGAACCAGGCGGCGAGTGTATATAGATAGAGGGCGGAGAATCCGGCGCCCGGCGCGTGCGGCCGCGCGGCCAGCGCGAGCAGCACAGACAACGCCGACGGTACGGACAGCCGGTAGAGATTCAGAAGCCCCAGCACGCGCCAAGCGAGCTCCGGATCGCCGGTCGTGCGCTCGATGTCCGCCGGACCTTTCACGGGCGGCACTCTAGCATGCGAAACAGCCGAAACCCCTGCGGCAGCGCACGAATGCGACGCGGTTCAAGGCTCCCGTTACAATGCCGCGATGAATCTTCACGAGTACCAGTCGAAGCGGATTTTCAGCGAGTACGGGATCCCGGTCCCGCCCGGAAAAATCGCCGCAAGCGGGCCCGAAGCGGTTGCTGCGTGCCGGGAACTGGACGGCCCGGTGTGGGTGGTCAAGGCCCAGGTCCATGCCGGTGGCCGGGGCAAGGCCGGTGGCGTGAAGCTTTGCCGTTCGGAAAAGGAAGTCGGCGTGGCCGCGGCGGCGATGCTGGGGCAGCGCCTGGTCACGAAGCAGACCGGCGCGGAAGGCCTGCCGGTCAACCTGGTCTATGTCGAATCAGGCAGTGCGATCGAGCGCGAACTGTATCTGAGCCTGCTCCTGAATCGCGAGCGCGGGCGAATCGCCTTCGTCGCCTCGGCGGCCGGCGGCATGGACATCGAGGCAGTCGCCGCGCACGAGCCGGAAAGGATCCTGCGCGCCGACATCGATCCTGCGGCGGGCTTGCAGGGCTATCAGTGTCGCCGCATGGCATTCAGCCTGGGCCTGGCGGGAGATCAGGTCGCCGCGTTCGAGCGCATCGCGCGTTCGCTCTATCGCCTGTACCTCGAAAAAGACCTGGGGCTGATCGAGATAAATCCGCTGATCGTCACCAGGGACGGCCGGCTGGTGGCGCTGGATGCAAAGATCAATGCCGAGGCGAATGCGCTCTATCGCCAGCCCGCGCTGGTCGAGCTTCGTGATCCCTCGCAGGAGGACGCGATGGAGCGCGCGGCTTCCGAGCACGACCTCAACTACGTTTCACTGGACGGAAACATTGCCTGCATGGTCAATGGCGCGGGCCTCGCGATGGCGACCATGGACCTGATCAAGCTGCATGGCGGGGCGCCCGCCAATTTCCTCGATGTCGGCGGTACGGCGACGGCCGAGCGCGTTACGGCGGCATTCCGGCTGGTCCTTTCGAATGAGCGTGTGCGTGCCGTGCTGGTGAATATCTTCGGCGGCATCGTGCGCTGCGACGTGATCGCGGAGGGCATCGTGCAGGCGGTCCGGCAAGTGGGCGTTACGGTGCCCGTGATCGTGCGCCTCGAAGGCACGAATGCCGATCGCGCGCGCAAGATCCTGTCCGCGAGCAAGCTCGCAATCACTGCCGCAAAGGACCTCACCGACGCGGCCACCAAGGCGGTGCGCTCTGCCTCCCGGGCGGCGCGTCGATGAGCATCCTGGTCGACCGCAAGAGTCGCGTGATCTGCCAGGGATTCACCGGCAAGCAGGGCACATTCCATTCCGAGCAGGCCATTGCCTACGGCACCCGGCTGGTTGGCGGCGTGACCCCGGGGCGTGGCGGCGAGCGTCATCTCGATCTCCCGGTGTTCAACACCGTGCACGACGCTGTGGCTACGACCGGCGCGGACGTCAGCATGATCTACGTGCCGGCGCCATTCGCGGCCGATGCGATCCTCGAGGCGGCCGACGCGGGCATCCGGCTGATCGTCTGCATCACCGAAGGTATCCCGGTCAACGACATGGTCAAGGTCAAGGCCGCGCTTGCGGGCCACCGCTGCCGGCTGGTCGGCCCGAATTGCCCCGGCGTGATCACGCCGGGCGAATGCAAGGTCGGCATCATGCCCGGCTTCATTCACCAGCCCGGGCGCGTCGGCATCGTTTCGCGCTCCGGTACGCTGACCTACGAAGCGGTGTTCCAGACCACGAATCTCGGCCTGGGGCAGAGCAGCTGCGTTGGTATCGGCGGTGACCCGGTGCGCGGCATGAATTTCGTCGACGTCATCGCGCTCTTCGAGAAGGACGATCGCACCGAAGGGATCGTGATGGTCGGCGAGATCGGCGGCAGCGATGAAGAGGCGGCTGCGGACTACATC
>JAOUGR010000105.1 GCA_029857655.1 Gammaproteobacteria bacterium
ACTCGATCTCCTGGGACGCCGACATCGGACTCTTCGTGCTGGCCGACGGCATGGGTGGCTACAACGCCGGCGAAGTTGCGAGCGGCATTGCCGTCAAGACCATCGTGAACCTGGTGCGCGAGGCATTTGCGGGCCAGGAATTGGAAGGCGTGGACAAGGTCACGGGCCTGCGCCGCCCGAGCATCATCCTGCGCGATGCGATTGCCCGGGCCAACAAGATCATCCACCAGACCTCGAAGTCCCAGAGCCAGTGCGAGGGCATGGGCACGACCGTGGTGGCGGCCCTGTTCTACGATAATCGCGTCGTGCTGGCCCACGTCGGGGACTCGCGCATGTACCGGCTTCGCAAGGAGGCTTTTGAACAGCTGACGATGGATCATTCGCTGCTGCAGGAGCTGGTCGACCGGGGGTTTTACTCGCCCGAGGAGGCGCAGCGCGCCACCAACAAGAATTACGTCACGCGGGCGCTCGGCGTCGAGCCCACCGTGGATGTCGAGGTGCACGAATACCCCGTTGAGCCGGGGGATTGGCTGGTACTTTGTTCCGACGGCCTCACAGATATGGTAGAGGACGAGGATATTCACTTAACAATCAGTACTTTCGGCGGTAATCTTGACACTGTCGCTAGGCAGCTGGTGCAGCTGGCCAATGACAGTGGCGGCCGAGACAACATCTCGGTCGTGCTGGCGCAGGTGGTCGAACTTTTCCCCGCGCGGCGGGGCATACTTGACAGAATATTGGCCTGGTTCGGGTAACGGGCAGCGAGGGAGTCTATGGCGCGCCTGATATTGAGTCTTGATGGCCAGGTACTGGCCGAATACAACATGACCAAGGAGCGGTACACCGTCGGCCGCCTGCCGGACAATGACGTGCGCATCGACAATGCCGCCGTCAGTGGTCATCACGGCCTGATCATCAACATCCTGAACGACTCCTTCCTCGAGGATCTGAACAGCACCAACGGCACCTACGTCAACGGCAAGCTGATCAAGAAACATGCTCTGACCCATGGCGATGTCATCACCGTCGGGCACCATCATTTGCGCTTCGTCGACAGCCAGGTCGAAAGCTCGGATCAGGACGAATTCGAGCGCACGCTGGTCATCCAGCCTGGCCAGGTCAACGAAAGCCGCCTGAAGGCCGCTTCTGATGCCGCAGCAGCGGCGGCAGCAGCCGCTGCGCCAGCGCGCGCCGCGCCGGCAGCGCCCTCGGCGCCGGCGGGTTTCGGCGAGAAACCACCCCCGTCACGTCCCGCCAAGCTGCAGGTGCTGTCCGGCCAGTTCGCCGGGCGCGAACTTGAGCTTGCCAAGACCCTGACCACGCTCGGCAGGCCCGGAGTGCAGGTGGCCGCGATCAGCCGACGTGCGGACGGCTACTATGTCGTGCACGTCGAGGCCAGCAAGCCCGGCGATTTTCCGCTGGTCAACGGCCAGCCGATCGGTCCCCAGGCGCGCCGGCTGCATGACAACGACGTCATCACGCTCGCCGGCGTCAAGATGGGCTTTTTCGACGGCTGAACCCCGCGGCTGTCAAGCCAGCAGCTGCCAGGCCAGTGTCATCTGGCACACGAATGCCGCTGCAAAGGTGAGCGTGCGCAGCCAGGGCATGCCGAACGCATAGACGACGGCATGCGCGAGTCTCGCCCAGAAATACACCGTGCACGCGAGCACGGTCGCCTGATTGGAGATCCCGGTCGCGTCCGCGACCAGCACCAGCGTCGCAAACACGACCAGATTCTCGACCGCATTGCCATGGGCGGCCTGCAGGCGCTGGGCCCAACGCGCCTGAGGCTTGGGATTCTCCGGATAACCGACCGCATCCGTGATCCCGCGCACCGCCGTCCTGTTGAGGATATACGGCACCCACAATAGCGCCGTCAGCACGGTCACCATCACCAGGTAATTCAATTCCATTGTCATGATTCGCCCCCTGATATCACTTCGCCGAGAACAGACCGGCCAGGCCAAACAAGAGAATGCCGGTCGCGCCGGTCAGGCTAATGCTGCGCTGCCAGCCGCGCCCCTGCAAGGCGGCCCCCAGCAGCGAACCGGAAACTGCGAGCGCGAGCTGCACCGACAGACTGCCAAGAATCAGGCCAAGCGCAAGCCAGCTGGCGGTTGCGAGCGAACCGGCCAGCGGCAGCTGCGGCACGAATCCTGCGAAAACCACCAGCGTCAACAGGTTGACTAGCGTCAGCAGGAACGTCGGCAGCATCGCTCCCGCGGCGCGCGGCGGCGAATGCCGCAGACTTTAGGAATGCCCCGCCCATCGCATTCGTGGCGCGCCTGGCGTGCCTAGCCAGCCGGCGCCCGCCGTACGAGTTCAATGGCGAGGACCACCCAGTACCCCAGCAGTACCAGCCAGCTCAAGGCAAACAATCGGAAACGCCAGAGCACGTCATTCGAGCCGAGGTGAATCGAACTGTGCAGCAGGCGAAGACCCACATAAGCCCAGCCGAACGCGACCAGCAGCGCGCCCGACAGCCCGGCCGCAAATGCAAACGCCGTGCCGGCATAAAAAAGAATCGGCGCCTCATAGAGATTCACCAGATGCCGCGATACGACCGCCACCTCCTCTGGTTCGCCGTCTCCCCGATAGATCTTGTAGAAGCGCGGATCGACCTGGCGCCGTCTGACCGCGCGCCAGCGCAGGGTGCCGAGCCGGAACACGACGAATATGGTCAGCGCGAACAGCGCAAATGCAGGCCAGAGAATTGTCACGGCGGTCTCCCCTTGCCGGTCAGCCGTGGGTGATCGGCTTGTTGCTGAACAGGAATTCCTTGAGCTCCTTCGATAATGCGGGATCATGGCGCCTGATCCACTCGAGGACCATCGCCGCGTGTTCCTTCTCCTCGTCGCGGTTGTGGGTGAGTATCGCCCGCAGATCCTTGTCCTTGCAGGCGTCGGCTCGCTGGTTGTACCAGTCGACCGCTTCCAGTTCTTCCATCAGCGAGACGATCGCACGGTGCATGTCGCGGGTTTCGTCCGACAACTCCTCGACGGGCTCGTGGTATCCGACACTCGACATTGAAAATCCCCTCAGCGGAACAGCGACCCGAAATCATGATCCGGCCGGTAGCCGAGTCCTTCGATCGCCTTGTCCACAACATAGACGCGGTCGATGGACTCCGGCAACTCCCAGCCGCGGCGCGCGAATTCGGACTGGGCCCAGGGATGATGCGCCAGCACAATACCCCTGGCCGCGGACAGCAGGCCCTCGCATTCGGCGGCTGCAAACGGGGAATGGGCCGAGACGTTGAAGACCTCGAATCCCGCAAGCCCGGGCGCGAGCGCCAGCTCATGCGCCTGCGCGACATCCGCGGCGTCGACGCCCCGATAGAGCCGATAGATCGCAACCAGGCGCGGATGCTCGGGAAAGCAGCGCGACATCCTGAGGCTGACGCAAGTCATGCCGCCGCGCGCCGCTTCAGCGCAGGCCTCCTCGGCCGCAAGCTTGGTCTCGTCGTAGATATCCCGGGGCTCGGGCTGCAGTTTTTCCGTGACCCACACCGCTTCCGCCCCGGCGGGCGCGAGGGAGCGGCCGTACAGCGAGGTGGTGCTCGTGTAGACAAAGCGTCTGATGCCGGCATCACCGCAGGCGGCGAGCAGGCGCTTTGTGCCTTCCACATTGGTACGGCGAAAATCTTCCGTTGAACGAATTCCCAGATCCGGTGCGTGCAGGGACGCCGTGTGCAGCACGGCATCGAGCCCGGCGCAGGTTGCGGCAAGCAGCCGGGAATCGCAGATATCGCCGACGACCGAGGTCAATGGCCCTGGCCGCTGATCCAGGCCAACCACCTGGTGCCGCAGGGCAAGCCGGGCGCTGATCGCGCCACCAATGCGCCCGGAAGAACCAGTGACCAGCACGCGCATGAGCGGGCTAGCGCAGGTCGAAATGCACGCGTTCGCCGACGCGGCAGACGAGTTCGTAGGGAATGGTGCCGGCCGCCGCCGCCACTGTTTCGACGGGCACGCCGTTCCCCCACAGCACTACCGGGTCCCCGGTCGCGACCGGCGCGAGATCCGTGACGTCGACCGTCAGCATGTCCATGGAAACACGGCCGGCAAGATGCGCCTGCATCCCATTGACGAGGACCGGTGTCCCGCTTGCGGTGTTGCGCATGTAGCCATCGCCGTAACCGGCGGCGACGACCGCGATGCGGGTCGGGCGCCTGGCAGTCCAGGCACCACCGTATCCGACGCGATCACCGGCAGCGAGTTCGCGCACCGCGATCACGCGGCTCTCGAGCGTCATTGCAGCACGCAGGCCGAGATCGGCACCGGTCGTACCTGGCATCGGTGAGATGCCATACAGCATCAGGCCCGGCCTCACCCATTCGGTGCGCGTTGCGGGCCAGCCGATCAGACCGGCCGAATTCGCGATGCTACGCTCACCCGGCAGGCCGGCAGTCACCCGGTCGAAACACTCGAGCTGGGCGCGCGTGCGATCACCTTCCTGCGATTCTGCCTCCGCCAGGTGGGTCATCAGCGCCATCGGGCGCTGGATTGCCCTGCAATCGGCGAGGCGCTTCAGCGCATCCGGCAGTTCGCCGGGCCGGAATCCCAGCCGCCCCATGCCAGTGTCAATTTTCAGCCAGACCCGGAACAAATGACTGCCATGCCAGGCTTCAAGCAACGCGACCTGCTCCGGTTGGTGCACGACCAGCTCCAGTTCCTGGCGCGCGGCCTGATCGAGCTGCCCGGCCCCCTGGATGCCCTCGAGCAGGACGATCCGCTGCGAAAATCCCGCCGCGCGCAGTGTGACCGCCTCGCTCATCCGGGCAACTGCAAACCCGTCTGCATCAGTCAGCGCAGTTGCCGCCGCGACGATGCCGTGGCCGTAGGCATTCGCCTTCAGGACCGCGAGCACGCGGCTGCCGGGCGCGATTTCGCGTACGCGGGAAAGATTGTGGCGCAGTGCCGCCGTGTCGATTACGGCGCGGATCACCGGGGTCAGAACACGCCCTCGCCGTAGGACTCGGCCACGAGGTCCTTGAATTGCGTGTACTCGCCGAGGAATGTCAGCTGCACCTCGCCGATCGGCCCATTGCGCTGCTTCGCGATGATGATGTCGGCAATGCCCTTGCGAGTCGTATTCGGGTCGTAAACCTCTTCGCGGTAGATCAGCAATATGAGGTCGCTGTCCTGTTCGATCGCGCCGGACTCGCGCAGGTCGGACATCACCGGCTTCTTGTCAGTGCGTTGTTCCACTGCCCGATTGAGCTGTGACAGGGCCACGACGGGCACCTGCAGTTCCTTGGCAAGCGCCTTGAGACTGCGGGAAATCTCGGAAATCTCCGTGGCGCGGTTTTCCTTGGTCCCGCTCACCTGCATCAGCTGCAGGTAGTCGACGATGATCAGCCCCAGCCCTTTTTCGCGCTTCAGCCGGCGCGCGCGCGCGCGCACTTCGGTCGGGGTCAGCGCCGGCGTCTCGTCCACGTACAACGGTGCATTCGACAACTGCGCCATGGCTCCCTGGATGCGTGACCAGTCTTCCTCGGTGAAGCTGCCGGTACGCAGGTGAGTCTGGTTCACGCGCCCGAGCGACGCAATCAGGCGCAGCGTCAGCTGCTCGGCCGACATTTCCATCGAAAAGATGGCCGACGGCACGCCCTTTGCAATCGCGGCGTACTCGGCGATGTTGACTGCGAGCGTCGTTTTGCCCATCGACGGACGTCCGGCGATAATGACCAGGTCGCCCGCCTGCAGTCCGGTGGTCTTGCGATCCAGCTGCGCGAATCCGGTCGGTACGCCTCGGATCTCGCCGGGTGTCTGGTGCAGGAGGTCGAGCCGGTCGATGGTCTGCGGCAGGACATCCTTGATCGCGACGAATCCCGACTTGCCGTGACTGCCGCGCTCGGCAATCTGGAAAACCCGCCGCTCGGCCTCGTCCACCAGTTCACTCGCAGATCGGCCCCTGCCATCGAGTGCCGCGGTCGCAATTTCGCCCCCGGCCGTCACCAGCTGCCGCAGGATCGACCGTTCGCGGATGATCTCGGCATAGGCGCGGACATTGGCGGCGCTCGGCGTGTCGCGGGCAATGGTGCCCAGATAGGCGAGCCCGCCCACTTCCTCGAGCCGGCCCTTGCGTTCGAGGTGCTCGGAGACGGTTACGGCATCGCAGGAGCCGCGGATTTCTGCGACTTCGGCGATCGCCTCGAAAATCTGCCGGTGGTCGCGGCGGTAAAAATCGACGGCAGTGACGATGTCGGCGACCGCATCCCAGGCATTGGCATCCAGCATCAGGCCGCCCAGCACCGCCTGCTCCGCCTCGACCGAATGCGGCGGCATGCGGACTTCGTCAGGGCGGATCATCGCTACCATGGCTTGAGCATACACGCAGGGCGACGCCCGGGCGCCGCCGGCGTCTACTCCTCCGCGGTTACTGTCAGCGGCACCTCGATGTCGATGTCGCTGTGCAGGTGCAGGGTGATGACATGCTCGCCGACCATGCGGATGGGACCGCCCGGCAGGCGCACTTCTGCGCGCTCGATCTTGTGGCCGGCCGCCGAACAGGCCTCGGCAATGTCGGTCGTGCTGATGGAACCGAACAGCTTTCCTTCGCTGCCGGCCTTCGCGGTCAGCGTGAGCTTGAAGCCTTCGAGCGCCTTGGCGCGCGTCTTGGCGGCCGCGAGTTCCGTGGCGGCACGGACCTCGAGCTCGGCGCGCCGGGCTTCAAACTTCGCGATGTTCTCGGGCGTTGCCAGCGTCGCCTTGCCACCCGGCAACAGGTAATTGCGGCCGAACCCCGGCTTGACCCTGACCCGGTCGCCGATGTCGCCCAGATTGGCGATCTTTTCCAGGAGGATGATTTCCATGATTGCACCGTCTCCGTTGTCTGTGGATGCTGGCCGGAACGCGCCCTAGGGGGCCGCGCCACCGGGCCTGCGCCCTACGCGTTCGCGAAAGCGGACCCAGGTGTCCGCGAAACCGATCCCGACCAGCGCCATGGGCAGCAGCAGCACGGCGACGTAGGCGAGTATGAGCGGCAATACGCCGATGACCTGAAGCTCGCGCAGGCCATGCACGACTGCAAGCGCCTGCAGCAGGAAGGCGGCGGCCAGCACGAATACCAGGTCATCTGCCGGCTGCCAGGAATGTCCGAATGCCAGTTGCGCGCCGACGCTTACGGCGAA
>JAOUGR010000107.1 GCA_029857655.1 Gammaproteobacteria bacterium
CCGCCACTGGCAAAGGCGTCTGCAAGCAGCGCATAGCGGTCATCAGCGCCATCCCCGGGTTCGCGCAGCAATTGCATCGCGCCGGCGGGATCGGTCGAGAGCATGGTTGCCAGGTCGTCGACAACGTAGCCGTCCTTGCCCGCAGCCGACAACAGCGGCTGGTAGTGGCCGTCGACCAGGACCAGGCGTCGCGCCGCGGGCAGCGGCAGCAGCAAGGCAGAAATCCGCTCCGCAGCCAGCGCCACCTGCGGAGCGGGTTCGAATGCGCGCTCCGCGATCTTCGCGTGATCGAGGTATTTCCAGTTTTCGTCGCGACGGTCGGGCAGGCCGTGTTCCAGGACCCTCGCGAGTGCGAGCTTGCGGCGCTTCGCCCATGCCGCGCCGCCGGACATATGCGATTCCTGGCCAGCGTGACTTGCGGCGATGCGCTCCAGCACAGTCTCCGCGTTCATGCGGCAGCCGGTCCGTCGCGGAGCCAGTCGTAACCGCGTCGCTCCAGTTCGAGCGCAAGTTCCCGGCCGCCGCTCCTGACGAAGCGCCCGGCTGCCAGCACGTGCACCTGGTCCGGAATGACGTAATCGAGCAGGCGCTGGTAATGCGTGACCATCACGATGGCGCGCTCGGGCGAGCGCAGTGCATTCACGCCGTCCGCGACCACCTTGAGGGCATCGATGTCGAGGCCGGAATCCGTCTCGTCGAGCAGCGCCAGCGTCGGTTCCAGCAGGCTCATCTGCAGGATCTCGTTGCGTTTCTTTTCGCCTCCGGAGAAGCCCTCATTGACGCCGCGATTCAGCAGGCTCTCATCCATTTTCATTTCGCGGATCTTTACGCGCACGAGATTGAGGAACTCAAACGCGTCGAGCTCGGGCTCGCCCCGGTGCTTGCGCAGCGCATTCAGCGACGCCTTCAGCAGGTAGACATTGTTGACGCCGGGAATCTCGACCGGGTACTGGAATGCGAGGAACAGCCCCGCGCGGGCGCGCTCCTCGGCCGGCATCGCCAGCAGGTCCTGGCCGAGATAGGTCGCCGAGCCGGAAATCACCTCAAGGCCCGGCCGGCCGGCCAGCACGCCGGTCAGCGTGCTCTTGCCGGAGCCATTCGGTCCCATGATCGCGTGCACTTCACCGGCACGGACATCAAGCGACACGCCGTCCAGTATCTGGCGCTCACCCGCACGTACCTTGAGTTCGCGAACGCTCAGAATGGTCATCCGACTGCTCCTTCGAGACTGACCGCAAGCAGATTCTGGGCCTCCACGGCGAATTCCATCGGCAGCTCCCTGAATACCTGCTTGCAGAAGCCATTGACGATCATGTTGACGGCGTCCTCGGCGGCGATGCCGCGCTGCAGGCAATAGAACAGCTGGTCGTCCGAGATCTTCGAGGTCGAAGCCTCGTGCTCGACGATCGCGGTCGGGTTCCTGACCTCGATGTACGGAAAAGTGTGCGCGCCGCAGGTCTCGCCCATCAGCAGCGAGTCGCATTGCGTGTAATTGCGCGCGCCATCGGCGCCCGCCAGGATCTTCACCAGGCCGCGATAGGCATTCTGCCCGTGCCCGGCGGAAATGCCCTTTGAAACGATGGTCGACCGCGTGTTGCGGCCCATGTGGATCATCTTGGTGCCGGTGTCGGCCTGCTGGTAGTGATTGGCAAGGGCGACCGAGTAGAACTCGCCCACCGATCCCTCGCCGCGCAGGATGCAGCTTGGGTACTTCCAGGTGATCGCCGAACCGGTCTCGACCTGGGTCCATGAAATCCGGGAGTTGCGCCCGCGGCAATCGCCGCGCTTGGTCACGAAATTGTAGATCCCGCCGACGCCATTCTCGTCGCCGGGATACCAGTTCTGTACCGTCGAATACTTGATCTGGGCGTCGTCCAGCGCGACCAATTCGACGACCGCGGCGTGCAGCTGGTTTTCGTCGCGCATCGGCGCGGTGCAGCCCTCGAGGTAACTCACGTGCGACCCTTCATCAGCGATGATCAATGTGCGTTCGAACTGGCCGGTCTTCGATGCATTGATGCGGAAGTAGGTCGACAGCTCCATCGGGCAGCGCACGCCCTTCGGGACGTAGACGAACGAGCCGTCGGTGAACACGGCGGAGTTCAGCGCCGCGTAGAAATTGTCGCTGACCGGTACGACCGTCCCGAGATAACGCTCTATCAGTTCCGGGTGATTCCTGACCGCTTCGGAGAACGGACAGAACAGGACACCGGCCTCGGCCAGGCGATCCTTGAATGTGGTCGCGACCGAAACACTGTCGAATACCGCGTCGACCGCGACGCCCGCGAGTCTGGCCCGCTCATGCAGCGGTATGCCGAGCTTGTCGTAGGTTTCGAGCAGCTTCGGGTCGACTTCATCCAGTGACTTCGGCCCGTCGGTGCGCTGTTTCGGCGCGGAAAAGTAGGAGATCTGCTGGAAATCGATCTTCGGGTAATGCACGTGGGCCCAGGCAGGCTCGTTCATCCTGAGCCAGCGCTGGTAGGCCTTGAGCCGCCAGTCGAGCATGAATGCGGGTTCAGCTTTCTTCGCCGATATCAGCCGGATCACGTCCTCGCTGAGGCCCGGTGGCACGGTGTCGCTCGCGATGTCGGTGACGAAGCCGTGCCGGTACTTGCGGCCGACCAGTGAATCCAGTTCCTGCTGGTTGCTCGTCATGCGGGGCCTGCGTGCTTCAGCTGCGCACCAGCGGCCGCCACCCGCCGCGTGTCGCAGGGCGGTGCAGGTCTGGTGTGGGGAATTCGCCATCGTGGCTGACGAGGTCGGTCAGGCTGATGGCGATCAGGGCGCGGCGGATCGACTGGCTGATGCCCTGCCAGCCGTTCCCGACCGTGCAAGTCGTCTCGATTCCGCACTGGCCGCTGCCGCTCGAACATTCGGTCAGCGAGACCGGGCCCTCGACGGCATCGATGATGTCCGCAGCGCTGATCGCAGTCGCAGGACGCGCCAGCTGGTAGCCGCCACGCGCGCCGCGCACGGAATTCACGAGTCCGGCGTGCTGCAGTTCCTTCAGCAGCTTGCTGACCGTGGGCAGCCCGATGTGCGTGCGCTCGGCGATTTCGGCGGCGCTCGCGAGGCTGCCGCCGCCGAGGCTGGCGAGGATGACGGTCGCATAATCGGTCAGCCGGCTGATGCGCAACATGGGCTCGCTCCAGGGTCTGCAAACATACAGTACGAGTTTAGTACTATTATGCCCGCAAGGGTAGTGGGGCGCGGTGCTCTGCTATCCTTCTGCGCATTCCGCTGGAGGATCCGGATTCATGGAAAAAACGGCACTCGAATCGAACGCGGCCGCAATGGTTGCACCCAGCAAGGGCATCCTGGCGGCAGATGAATCGTCGGGCACGATCAAGAAACGGTTCGACAAGATCAGGCTAGAATCGACATTCGAGTCGAGGCGCGCCTACCGGGAACTGTTGTTCACCGCCCCCGGCGCTGAAAAGCACATATCGGGCGTGATCCTCTATGACGAGACGATCCGGCAGAAGGCGTCGGACGGCCGTCCATTCCCGGAACTACTCGCAGCGCGCGGCATCCTGCCCGGCATCAAGGTCGATGCCGGCGCGAAGGCGCTGGCCGGATTCCCGGGCGAAACGATCACTGAAGGACTCGACGGGCTGCGCGAGCGTCTCGCGGAATACCGCGGCATGGGGGCGCGCTTCGCGAAATGGCGCGCCGTCATCGATATTGGGGGCGGCATTCCGACCGGATTCGCGATCGAGGCGAATGCCCATGCGCTTGCGCGCTATTCGGCGCTCTGCCAGGAGGCCTCAATCGTGCCGATCGTCGAGCCCGAGGTCCTGATGGACGGCGATCATACGATCGAGCGCTGCGAGGAGGTCACGGACGCGGCGCTGACCGCCGTGTTTGATGCATTGTTCCTGCATCGCGTGCATCTCGAGGGCATCGTGCTGAAACCGAACATGGTCATCGCCGGCAAGAAGTGCGCGGTCCAGGCCGCGCCGCAGCAGGTGGCCGATGCCACATTGCGCTGCCTGCGGCGCAGGGTGCCGGCGGCAGTGCCTGGAATCGCATTCCTCTCCGGCGGCCAGAGCGAGGCCGACGCGACACTGCATCTTTCACTGATGAACCGCGGCGGCAAGCTGCCGTGGCAACTGTCGTTCAGCTACGGCCGCGCGCTGCAACAGAGCACGCTCGATGCCTGGCGAGGCGAGGCGTCCAATGTCACCGCCGCGCAGAAGACTTTCCTGCGCCGTGCGCGGCTGAATGGGCTTGCCCGCAGCGGAGCTTACGAAGCCGCGATGGAACAGGCCGCGGCCTGAGGCCGCAGTACCGCTCCGTGCCTCTCGATCAAGGTCGCGATTCAGCCGACACGGGGCATCAGGCGCTCGTGCGCGTGCGCGGCCTGCATTATTCCTTTGCCCAGCGGGCGATCTTCACCGGCATCGATCTGGACATCGATCGGGGTTCCGTAACGGCCGTCATGGGCCCGAGCGGCACCGGCAAGACCACGCTGCTGCGATTGCTCACCGGGCAATTGCAGGCGGATCGCGGCGTCATCGAAGTCGAGGGCGAGGATGTTGCGAAATTATCGCGCGCCGGAATCTACCGGATGCGCCGCCGCATGGGCATGCTGTTCCAGAATGGCGCGCTACTGACCGATCTCGACGTCTACGAGAATGTGGCGTTTCCGTTGCGGGAGCACACCCGGCTGCCCGAGCGCCTGTTGCGTCACGTCGTGCTCGCGAAACTGCAGGCCGTCGGGCTGCGCGGGGCGTACCGGTTGATGCCTGCCGAATTGTCGGGGGGAATGGCGCGTCGCGTCGCGATGGCGCGCGCCATCGTGATGGATCCGCAGTTGCTGATCTACGACGAGCCATTCGTCGGGCTGGACCCGATCTCGCTCGGCGTCGTGCTGCGACTGATCCGGCGGCTCAACGACACGCTGGGGCTGACCAGCATCGTCGTTTCGCACGACGTCCATGATCTGTCGACAGTCGCCGATTCCTGCTACCTGCTGTCGGGCGGCGGGGTCATCGCGTCGGGGCCACCGGGCACGCTTGCGACGGATACGCGCGAGGATGTCCGGCAGTTCATGCACGGATTGCCGGATGGGCCGGTGCCATTCCACTATCCGGCGCCCGAATACGTCGAACAGTTGCGGCAGTTGCGCTGAATGCTGGCCTCACTGACGCGCGAGATACTGCAGAGCCTGCGCGTTGCATTGCAGGCGCTCGGAGCGTACGCGCTGTTCTTCGTACGCCTGCTGGGGGAGGTCCCGCGCACGCTGCTGCGCTTCGGGCTGGTCGTCGAGCAGGTGCACAACGCCGGCGCGTTGTCGCTGGTGATCATCATGCTGTCGGGCCTGTTTGTCGGCATGGTGCTCGGCCTGCAGGGATTCGACCTGCTCGAGCGATTCGGCTCCGAGGAATCGCTGGGATCGGCTGCCGCGCTCGGACTGCTGAAGGAGCTCGGCCCGGTCGTCACTGCGCTCCTGTTTGCGGGTCGCGCGGGCACTGCGCTCGCCTCGGAACTGGGTCTGATGCGGGCGACGGACCAGCTGGCCGCGATGGAGATGATGGCGGTCGATCCGGTGCGGCGCGTGGTCGTGCCGCGCTTCCTCGGCGGCGTCCTGTCGATGCCGCTGCTCGCCGCGATATTCAGCCTGATCGGCATATTCGGCGCGCAGCTGGTCGGCGTGCAGCTGATGGGCGTGGATAGCGGCCAGTTCTGGTCGCAGATGCGCTCGGCAGTTGAATTCGGCGATGTCATGGAAGGCGTGGTCAAGAGCTGCGTATTCGGGGTCTCCTGCAGCCTGATCGCCGTCTATGAGGGATATCATGCCGTGCCGACGGCGGAAGGGGTCGGCAGGGCGACGACGCGCACGGTGGTCATTTCCTCGGTCGTCGTACTGCTGCTCGACTACCTGCTCACCGCGGCAATGCTTTAAAGGAGAGATGACATGCGCCAGACGCGCGCCATCGAGCTGGGAACCGGCCTATTCGTGCTGCTCGGTTTCTCGGCGCTGTTCTTCCTGGTTACGCAGATCACGAACCGCGAGTTCGGATTCGGCGACGGCGGCTATCGCGTTGTCGCTTCGTTTGAGCAGGTGGGCGGCCTGAAGCCCGGCGCGCCGGTGTCGATGTCAGGCGTGACGATTGGCCACGTTCAGGAAATTGAATACGACTTCGGTGAGTACAAGGCACGGGTGACAATGCGCATCGACAACCAGTTTGACCGCATACCGGACGACAGCGATGCCGGTATTTACACGGCCGGACTGCTTGGCGGCCAGTACATTGGAATCGGACCCGGCGGCTCGGAAACTTTCCTGGCCGAAGGCGATCAAATGCAATTCACGCAATCGGCGATCGTGCTCGAGAATCTGATCAGCAAGTTCCTTTTTTCCAAGGCCGCCGAATCACCGGACGGCCAGCCGGCGGAGGAATCGAAACCATGACAGGACGCTTCACTGCGGCGATCGGCTTTGTGCTGCTGATGATGGCGGGCGCCGTGGCGGCGGCCGACGCCGTGCCCGGTCCCGCGCCCCAGGACCTGATCGAGACGACTTCCACGAGGATCCTGCAGGCCCTGGATGCAGACCGCGCGGCGCTGCAAAGTGATCCGGCGCGCGTGCGCCGTATCGTGGACGAGATCCTGCTGCCGCATTTCGATACTGACTACTCTGCGCGGCTCGTGCTCGGCAAGCATTGGCGCGATGCGACTGCCATCCAGCGCCAGCGATTCATCGACGCGTTCTATCATTCATTGCTGCGCAACTACGGGTCGGCCCTCGCCGAATTCACCGCCGATCGCTTGACCCTGCTGCCATTTCGGGGTGACCTGGCGAGCGGCCTGGCGACCGTCCGGACCGAGGTCAGGCGCAGTGACGGCACGCGCGTGCCGGTCAATTATTCGATGCGTGCGACGCCCGCCGGCTGGAAGGCCTGGGACGTCACGATCGAAGGCATTTCGTATGTGCGCAACCTGCGCAACGATGTGGGCGCGGAAGTCGACCAGCGCGGCCTCGATGCGGTTATCAATCGTCTCGAGACGGATAACCGGCGCATCGAAGACAGGCAGGCCGGCTGAAGTGATGAAGCAGCAGAATGCGGGGCTCGCGGGTCTGGGTCAGGGGCGCTGGACGCTGTCGGGGGACCTGCT
>JAOUGR010000452.1 GCA_029857655.1 Gammaproteobacteria bacterium
TCGTCAGCATCTTCAACCTGTTCACCAGCCTGTTGCACCTGCTCGGCGCCGCGGGCGACGACTAGGCGCGGAGGACCGGCCACAGCTGCAGATCAGGCCGCCGTGATGCGTGCAAGACCGCCCAGGTAGGGCCGTAGCACGGAAGGCACCTGCACCGAACCGTCCGCCTGCTGGTAATTCTCCAGCACTGCGACCAGCGCGCGCCCGACCGCCACGCCCGATCCGTTCAATGTGTGTACCGGTTCCGGCTTGCCGACCTCCGGATTGCGCCAGCGAGCCAGCATGCGTCGCGCCTGGAAGGCTTCGCAATTGCTGCAGGACGAGATTTCCCGGTACTTGCCCTGCCCCGGCAGCCACACCTCGAGGTCATAGGTCTTCGCGCTGCCGAAGCCGGTGTCACCGGCGCAGAGCGCAACCACCCGGTATGGCAGTTCCAGCAGTTCCAGCACGCGCGCGGCATGGCCCGTGAGTTCCTCGAGCGCCTGGTAGGATTCCGCCGGCCGCACGATCTGGACGAGTTCGACCTTGTCGAACTGGTGCTGACGGATCAGGCCACGCGTGTCCTTGCCATGGGAACCGGCTTCGGACCGGAAACACGGCGTATGGGCTACAAGCTTCAGCGGCAATTGCGCCGCCTCGAAGATCCTGTCGCCGGCCAGGTTGGTCAGCGGCACTTCCGCCGTCGGTATCAAAAAAAGTTCGGGATCCGACTCGCCGCGCGCAAGCTTGAACAGCTCCTGCTCGAATTTCGGCAGCTGGCCCGTACCGGTCAGCGTCGCGCGCGAAACGAGATACGGCACATAGGCTTCGCGATACCCATGCTCGCGCTGGTGCAGGTCCAGCATGAACTGTGCGAGTGCCCGATGCAGCGAAGCGAGCGGTCCTGTCAGGACGGCAAAGCGCGCACCCGAAATGCGACCCGCCGCGGCAAGATCCAGCCCGTCCAGGCTCTCGGCAATGGCGACGTGATCGCGCGTCTCGAAATCCATGCGTCGTGGTTCACCGTGGCGGCGGATTTCGACGTTGGCGGACTCGTCGCCGCCGTCCGGCACGCTGTCGTGCAGCAGGTTCGGCAGGTCGAGAAGCAAGGCGTCGAGCTCCGCCTGCAGCGCGCTCATTGCGCGTTCAGCGCCGTCGAGCCGCGCGCCCAGCGATTCGACCTCGGCCAGGAGCGGCGCGATGTCCTGGCCCTGGGACTTGGCCTGCCCTATGGTCCGCGAGCGGCTGTTGCGCTCGTTGCGCAGCGCATCGACAGCGACCTGTGCGTCCTTGCGGCGCTTCTCCAGTTCGGAGAATCGCCCGATATCCAGGCGGTAGCCTCGCCGCGCAAGATTTCGCGCCACGCCATCCGGATCTCCGCGCAATTGCCTGGCGTCAAGCATGATCGTCCTTCCGCGTCAGCGCCTCCAGCAGGCGCAATTCGAGCCCGCGCGGGGCGGGATGATAATAAACACGCGGCTCGATGCCGTCGGGAAAATGCCGTTGCCCGCGCGCGAGCGCATCGGGCTCGTCGTGGGCGTAGCGGTAACCCTCTCCGTACCCAAGCTCTTTCATGAGCTTGGTAACGGCATTGCGAAGCTGCAGCGGGACTTCCAGCGTCCCCAGCGAACGCGCGTCCTCCATTGCCGAACCAAAAGCCTTGTAGACCGCATTGCTCTTCGGTGCGCAGGCCATGAAAACGCAGGCCTGCGCCAGCGCCAGTTCTCCCTCCGGGCTGCCCATCCGTTCATATGCGTCCCAGGCGGCGAGTGCCAGCGTCAGCGCCCGCGGATCCGCGTTGCCGATGTCTTCGCTCGCCATGCGCGCCATGCGTCGCGCGACGAAACCGGGGTCGCATCCTCCATCCAGCATGCGGCACAGCCAGTAGAGCGCGGCGTCGGGATCACTGTCGCGCACCGACTTGTGCAGCGCCGAAATCTGGTCATAGAAAAGCTCGCCGCGCTTGTCAAATCGCCGGTGACCGCCGGCTGTCACCGCGCGGACGATATCCATCGTGATGACCGGAGCGGCCGCATCCGTGCCCGCCAGATCGACCGCGAGCTCAAGCAGATTGAGGGCACGACGCGCGTCGCCATCCGCCGCATCTGCCATCAGCCGCAGTGTGTCGCCCACCGCCGTGACGCCGCTGCTGCCGAGCCCGCGCTCCTTGTCTGCAAGCGCACGCTCGAGCAGCGTCATAAGTTCGGCGGTATCCAGCGGCTTCAGCAGGTAGACACGCGCGCGCGACAGCAATGCGGAATTCAG
>JAOUGR010000453.1 GCA_029857655.1 Gammaproteobacteria bacterium
ATACCTGCAGGCGCTCGGCATGAGCCTGTCGAGCAATGCGCATGAAGGCGCGCATCGCTTCACATTCTTCGCGGTCAAGGATTCCGGCATCAATGCATTCGCGCTGCCCGGCGGATTCATCGGTGTCAACGCCGGCCTCGTGAAGGCGACCCGGAACGAAAGCGAACTGGCCGGCGTGCTGGCGCACGAAATCGCCCATGTGACCCAGAGGCACATCGCGCGCTCGGTCCAGAATGCGGGCCGTGCGAATCTGGCTTCGGCGGCCGCCATTCTCGCGGCCATTCTGATCGGCGCGACGACCGGACTGCCGAGCGACGCCGTGATGGGGACCGTGGCCGCCTCACAAGGCCTTGCCGCGCAGCAGCAGATCAATTTCACGCGCTCGAACGAGACGGAGGCTGACCGGGTCGGCATCGGAATCCTGGCCACCGCGGGCTTTGACCCGAACGGCATGCCGGACTTCTTCTGGACCCTGCAGCAGCATGGCGGCAGCGGCGGCCGGAATATCCCGGACCTGTTGCGCACGCATCCGGTGACGACCGAGCGCATCGCCGAAACACGCGATCGCGCAAGCAAGCTCGACCGCCCGCGTCACGGCGACAGCACGAGCTACCTGCTGATCCGCGAGCGGCTCGCAGTCCAGTCGCTGCCGCCCGAGGCCAATTTCCGCGACCTTTACCACAATGCGCAGAGCGCGGACCTGCCTTCGAACGACGGGGAACTGTACGGGCGCGCGCTCGCGCTGATGCGATCCGATGCCGCTGGGCAGGCCGTCCCGATCCTGCAGGACATGCTCGCGCGACGACCGGATATAACGCTTTACCACACGGCGCTTGGGCAAGCCTTCCTCGCGGCGGGGCGCATCGATGCGGCAAGGGCAACGCTCGAGAAGGCGATGAGCCTGTTCCCCCGCAGTGTGCCGGTTACCATGCGCTACGCCGAGACCCTGATGCGTGACGGCGACCCGAAACAGGCGCACATCGTCCTGCTCGACCTGTTCAACAATGTCCCGCCGACGCCGGAGCAGGCCAGATACACGGCACTCGCGGCAAACGCAGCCGGTGACGTCGCCGATGCCTATTACTACATGTCCGAATACCACGTCATCAGCGGCGATCTGGCACTTGCGATCGATCAGTTGCGGCTTGCCCAGGCCGTGCCCGGCCTGAATGACGTACAGCGCGAGCGCTTCGACGCCCGTATCCGCGAACTGCAGGAATACCTGCCAAAAGGCCGGCGCGCCCGCGAAGTCGCCGGCCCCGACAATCCGCGGCCCGACGACGGGCGTTCAAGCTAGAATTCTGCCAACTGGGCAGCCGACGTAACCACCGAATGACCCTAGTAGTCCGTACGATCCTCATGGCTGCTTCGCTTGCGGTCTTGTTTTCTGGCTGCGCGACCACCCAGTCGGCGGTGCCGCAGGACCCGTGGGAGCATTTCAATCGCAGCAACCAGCGTTTCAATGACGCAGTTGATCGCGGCGTGCTGAAGCCCGTCGCGAAAGGCTATCGCAGGTACGTGCCACAGGTCATTCGCACCGGGATCAGCAACTTTATCGGCAACCTCAAGTTCACGACCACGATCGTCAATGACCTGCTGCAACTGAAGCTCCTCGACACCGGTGCCGATATCGGGCGCTTTGTGCTGAATTCGACGCTCGGGATCGGCGGCCTGCTGGATCCCGCCACGCGTGCCGGCATCCGGCGCAATGAGGAGGATTTCGGGCAGACGCTCGGCCGCTGGGGAGTGCCTGCCGGGCCGTATATCGTGCTGCCACTGCTCGGGCCGTCGACCTTGCGCGATACGCCGGCGATCGCTGTGGACTGGCAGACCGATTTGCGCAGCCAACTGGACCTCGACACCGGCACGCGAATCGCTCTCTGGGCGCAGGCCATAGTGGTCCGCCGTGAATCGCTGCTGAGCGCTGATGAAACGCTCGACAGCGCCTTCGATCGCTACGCGTTTATCCGCGATGCCTGGCTGCAACGCCGCGAATACCTGGTGCGGGACGGGGATGTGCCCGAGGAGGCACCGCTTGAACTCGAGCCGGAGGAGCCCTAGCCGGATTCGAGAAATTGCGCGAGATCGCTGATGCCGGCCAGGTCGCCGAGCAGCTGCGGCACATTGCGATACGTTACTGTACGCCCGCTGCTCCGGGCCGCCACCGACCACTCGACCAGCAACGCAAGCCCAGCGCTGTCGACACGGCCGACCTGCGACAGGTCGATCT
>JAOUGR010000454.1 GCA_029857655.1 Gammaproteobacteria bacterium
TGACATCTAACTATGCGTTGGAGCGGTCCGTGAAAAGTTTGCCGGTGGGCGCCGCGGGCGCCTGGAACGATTGTACGCCCGCGGCGCCTGGTAACGGCCTCGCGCGGCCCGCTCAACGCGGGCGTTAGGCCGCTCTTGTTGCGCGATGCGCAACGCGCTATACTTGATCCATGATTCAGTCGTTTCGCCACAAGGGGCTGCGGCGATTTCATGAAAGCGGCGGCCTCGGCGGAATCCAGCCCAAGCACGCGAAACGACTGCGGATG
The DNA here is from genome assembly GCA_029857655.1 of Gammaproteobacteria bacterium. Classification (GTDB taxonomy): domain Bacteria; phylum Pseudomonadota; class Gammaproteobacteria; order Steroidobacterales; family Steroidobacteraceae; genus SCUD01. Next base: position 267 of record JAOUGR010000454.1, read on the forward strand.
TTGCTGATTGCCCTGGAAACCGCCCAAGTCATTGGGGACATGGACATTCCAGGATTCAAGCTGCATCCGCTGAAAGGCTCCGATCGGGGCCGGTGGTCGATTTGGGTCAATGGCAATTGGCGCGTAACTTTTGACTTCAGAGACGGGCATGCCTACCTGTTGGATTACGAGGACTATCACTAATGGCCATGTATAACCCCCCTCACCCGGGCGAGTTCATTGCCTCGGTGTACTTGGAGCCGAACGGTATCAGCGGTCGCGAGCTCGCGACCAAACTTGGCGTGGCACCGTCCACTCTTAATCGTATTCTGACGGGCGCCAGCAGTATTAGCCCGGAGATGGCCTTGCGTCTGTCGAAGTGCCTCGGTCGGTCCGCAGAGAGCTGGCTTGCCATGCAGCACAGCTATGACTTATGGCAAGCGAAGCGAAGCGTTGATCTCCGAGACGTGGAAACGCTCAAGGTAACCGCGGCCTAACTATGCGATGCAGCGTTCGGCGCTTGTCGTCACGCCGCTTGCAACTAGGGCAAGTCGCTCCCAAAGGTTTCGGTCAGCAAGCGGCGCGCCGACTGCGCGCCGCCGCTGATCGCGAGCGTTAGGCGCACGACGCCAAGATAAGGAGTCGGTCGTCGAGTTGACCAACATTACCATCCAAGTCCCGCTACATACGAAGGAGGCGTCGCAGTGAGACGACTACTGAGCGTTGCTGCGCTGGTCCTTGTGTCAGGCCCGGCCTTGTCGCAGGCCACCGTTCGCGGTGGCGATTCCTGGGAGGTTCCCTGCCCGTTCGATTCGAGCAAGGCGCTTCTTCCGGTGACCTGCGGTCGCCTCAAGGTGCCCGAGAACCCCGAGACTCCAGGTCGCGTCGTCGAGATCGCGTTCATGGTAGTGAAGGCCAAGCGAAGCATCGACCAACACGGCCCCGTCGTCTTCCTGAACGGAGGACCTGGGGAAAGCAGTCTGTACTACGCGGAGCAACTGGTGACGCACCCCCACATCCGCGATGTGGTCGTGGACAGGGACTGGATCTTCTTCGACCAACGCGGCAGCGGGCGATCGACTCCATCCCTCTTCTGCGAGCCAGAAGACGATTGGTTCAAGGAGGTGAAAACGTGCAGGGACAAGTTCATGGCGCAAGGCGTCGATCTGTCCCAGTACAACAGTGCACGGATCGCCAACGACATGGAGGCGCTGAGGGAGGCGCTCGGGGTGCAGCAGTGGAACCTGTGGGGGATCTCCTACGGCGCGAGGCTCGCAGTCGCCTCGGCGCGGCTATATCCCGCAAGCGTCCGATCCATCATCCTCGACGCCGCAGGCGTCCCCGAGGGTGCAGAGCTCGTCGACGACGCGCTCGGCACTGAGGCGGCGCTCAACAAGATCTTCTCGAAGTGTGCGACCGACGCGGCCTGCGCATCGAGGTACCCGCAGCTGCGGAAGCGATTCAGCGAGGCGCTTTCACGGCTGAGACAACAGCCATTGGCGGTCGGCGAACGACGCTACGACGATGCAGCACTGGTGCGCTTCATTCGCAACTGGCTGTATCCGCGTGGCGTTTCGACGTTCGAGGCCCGTATCCAGAGTCTGCTGGTGGTCATGGATGCGGCCGCTCGCGGCGACGTGCAGCTGGTGGCCGCGACGCAGCAACGTATGCGACGCGAGGAAGGGCTTCCCAGGACCGATCCGCCGGTTCCGGACTACGGCCGCTACAGCACGGGCCTGAACCTGTCGGTGTATTGCAACGAGAAGAAGCCATTCGAGTCCCTAGAGGAGGCTCAGCGCGGGGCGGCTCGTTCTGAGATTCTTCGCGCCCTTCTCCAGGGGCTCGGCGATCCCGACGCCTGCTCTCTGTGGCCGGCGGGGCAGGCAGAGGCGTCCTCACGAACGGGCGTGTATGACGGGCCACAGCTCGTGTTTACGGGCGAGCTGGATGCCTCCAGCTCAGGTCTGGCTGGGTACAAGA
>JAOUGR010000455.1 GCA_029857655.1 Gammaproteobacteria bacterium
GAGGCTGACATTGCGGATCGCGTGCTTGTCGCCATAGTGCACGTTGACCTGGCGGCAGCTCATCACCGGGTTCGGCACGGTCACGTCGCCCACGGTGCGGCGTGCCGCCGGTTCGCTGCCGCCCGCCGCGGCCGTGGCACTCGCGAGCGCCGAACTGCGGCTCTGCGCCTTGGTCTCAAGGGCCATGTCGGGTTCTCCGGTGTTCATGGCGCTCACCAGCGCCGCTCGAATTTCTGCCGCAGGATCACGGCCGCTGCATTCATCACCAGCAGGAAGGCGAGCAGCACGATGATAGCGCCCGAGGTACGCTCGAGGAACGCGCGTTCCGGACTGTCCGCCCAGAGGAAGACCTGCACCGGCAGCGCGGTCGCGGGATCGGTCAGGCTCGCGGGGATGTCGGCGATGAAGGCCACCATGCCGATCATCAGCAGCGGCGCCGACTCGCCGAGCGCCCGCGCCATGCCGATGATCGCGCCGGTCAGCATGCCGGGCATCGCCAGCGGCAGCACATGGTGCGCCACGACCTGCACCTGCGATGCGCCCATGCCGAGCGCGGCCTCGCGGATCGACGGCGGAACCGCCTTGATCGCCGCCCGGCTCGCAATGATGATCGTCGGCAGCGTCATCAGCGTCAGTACCAGCCCGCCGACCAGCGGCGCCGAACGCGGTATGCCGAAGAACTGGATGAAGACCGCCAGGCCCAGCAGACCGAACACGATCGATGGCACCGCCGCCAGGTTGTTGATGTTGACCTCGATCAGGTCCGTGAACCGGTTGGCCGGCGCGAATTCCTCCAGATAGATCGCCGCCGCGACGCCGATCGGGAAAGACAACACCAGCGTCACCAGCAACGTCAGGAACGATCCGACCACGGCGCCCAGCACGCCGGCCTGCTCCGGCTCGCGCGAATCGCCGGCGGTGAAGAACACCCGATTGAACCGCCGCTCGACGCGATCCTCGGCAACGAGTGCATCGAGCCAGACGAGTTGCAGGTCCGAAACGACGCGCTCGCCTTCCGGCAGCTTGCGGTCGATCTGGCCCTTGACCAGCTGATCGATGTCGTCGGTCGCGAGCAGCCAGAACTCACGGGTCTTGCCGATCAGGCCGGGATTCTCGAGCACGTGATCCCGCAGGTCGAATGCCGCGCCCTCGCTGATCAGGCCGTAGAGCTGGCGCAGTTCCCGGCGCCCTTCGACCCCGGGGAATTTGTCGCGCACCGACTGCTTGAGGACGCCGGTGTAATCCGCTGCATACAGCGTGTCTTCGTCCCGGGTTCCTTGCGGATCGATCAGTTCCGGATCGAAGCGGATGTCGATCCGGATATAGGTCTGGACGAACGCCGTGTATCCCGTGCTGATGATCGACAGGAACAGGAAGCCGACGAATACGAGGCCGGAGATCGCCGCGGCCAGGCCATAAGCCCTGAACCGCCGCTCCGCGCGATAGCGCCGGCGCAGCCCGCGCTCGACGAGTTCGCGCACGCGTTTCTGGGGCTGCGGCGCCCGGGCCGGATCCGGACTATTCATACTGCTCCCGATAGCGTCGCACGACCTGCAGCGCGATGACGTTGAGTGCCAGCGTGACCAGGAACAGCACGAGGCCGAGCGCAAACGCCGCCAGCGTCTTCGGGCTGTCGAATTCCTGGTCGCCGACCAGGAGCGTCACGATCTGCACGGTCACGGTGGTGACCGCCTCCAGCGGATTGGCCGTCAGGTTCGCCGACAGGCCGGCCGCCATCACCACGATCATCGTCTCGCCGATCGCGCGCGACACGGCCAGCAGCACGCCGCCGACGATGCCGGGCAGTGCCGCCGGCAGCACGACCTTGCGGATCGTCTCGGAACGCGTGGCACCCAGGCCGAAGGAACCGTCGCGCATCGCGTTCGGCACCGCCGTGATCATGTCGTCCGCGAGCGACGACACGAACGGGATGATCATGATGCCCATCACGAGCCCCGCGGCCAGCGCACTTTCGGAGGCGACCTCGAGTCCCAGGCCCTCGCCGAGGCCGCGCAACAGCGGCGCGACAGTCAGTGCGGCGAAGAAGCCGTAGACGACGGTCGGTATGCCCGCGAGCACCTCGAGCAACGGCTTGGTGATCGCGCGGAACCGCCGGCTCGCGTATTCCGCCAGGTAGATCGCCGAGAACAGCCCGACCGGAACCGCGATCGCCATCGCAATGAACGCGATCAGCGCGGTGCCGGCAAACAACGG
>JAOUGR010000456.1 GCA_029857655.1 Gammaproteobacteria bacterium
TCCTCGCGCAGGTGCGCGATGTCATCAACCGCGCCTCGCTGGCCGTGCAGTACGTGTTCCTGTTCACGCTGGCAGCCGGCATCACCGTGCTGCTCGCCGCGATCCAGGCGACGCGCGACGAGCGCCGCTACGAGAGCGCGATGCTCCGGACGCTCGGCGCGCGCCGGCGCGTGGTGCTCGCGGGCGTCGCCTCGGAGTTCACCGCGCTCGGCATGCTCTCAGGCGTACTCGCGGCCGTGGGCGCGACGCTGGTCGGCTGGTTGCTCGCAACCCAGGTGTTCGAGCTGGAATACACGATCGACCCCTGGGTGTGGGCGATCGGGCTGGTCGCGGGCGCAGTGATCGTCGGCGGGGCGGGGACGTTTGCGGCGCGGAAGGTGGTGAATCATCCGCCGATCAGTACTTTGCGCGAGGGTTGAGCTATCTGCCCATGACCTGCATCGACGCTTCCTCGAACGGCTGCAGGTCCCCGTTTCTCGCATAGCCGTCGATCCTGATCCGGTACATGCCGGCCGGCAACAGCGAGGTATTGAACGACAGCCTGAGATCACTGTTCGAATCGCGCACCATCCGGTCGGCGTGGATCACCAGCGTGCCGTCGTCGCGCGTGATGCTGACGCGGAAGCGGTCATGGCTCGAGGTCACCGCCGCGATCATGAGATCGATGCGCTGCGGCAGGTCGCCGCCGCCGACGCCGATGACTCGGGACTGGCGCGGGTCGATGCGCACGCTGCGGGTGGAGGAGGGCGCCTGCAGGAACCCTTCCGCGGCCTGCTGCTGCAGCATCTCGTAGCGGTCCTCGGCGATGCCCCAGCGCCAGGCCATCCAGATCAGCACCAGGACCAGCACCAGGACGAGCCCGGCGATGCCGGCCAGGGCCTTGGGCTGCTGGAGCTGTTCCAGCCAGGGAGGAACTTCGTACTGCATTGACCCGTCTCCGGGGTGGCTTGCGTTTATTCTATGCATTCCAGCCCAAGGAGGGCCTCATGCGCTCACAGTTTGCCCGTTCCGGCCTGCTCGCGGCCGGCGTCCTGCTCGCACTCAGTGCCGCCGCGGCCGAACCGCAGGTTTCGCTCACCGTCTACAGCTCGGCGCAGCCGGGCGGCATCCCGGCGGAGTGGTACCGGCCGCTGCCGGGCATGGGCACGCCGCAGGCGAGCGGATTGCCGGGCTTCGCGCTGGTACGCCTCGACCGCGACCTCGAGTTCGCGCGCGGGCGCGGCATGATCCGGCTCACCGACGTCGCGGCGCTCATCGACCCGACCACCGTGCAGTTCCTTTCGCTCACCGACGCCGCCGGCACCAAGGTGCTGGAGCAGAATTTCCAGTTCGACCTGGTGAGCCAGGACAAGCTGCTGTCGCGCTACGTGGACCGCCCGGTCAGCGTCGAGCAGCGCCAGGGCGACGGCATGAAGGTGATCGACGGCACGCTGCTCTCGTCCAACGACGGGCTGGTGCTGCGCGGTGCCGACGGGCAGATCCACGCGCTGCGCGAATGGAGCGGCATGCGCTTCGGCGAGCTCCCGGGCGGCCTGATCACGCGCCCGACGCTCGAATGGGACGTGCTGTCCGCGAAGGGCGGCACGCAGCGCGCGCGCGTCTCCTACCAGACCGGCGGCATCACCTGGTGGGCGGACTACAACCTGATTTTCACGGAAGGCGCCGATGCGAACTCCGGATTCGTGGACGTGGGTGCCTGGGTCAGCCTGCTGAACCAGTCCGGAGCCAGCTACCAGGATGCGAAGCTCAAGCTGATTGCCGGCGACGTCAATCGCGTGCAACCCGGACTGGGTCGCGTCGTGGTGACGGGCGCGCGCCTGAAGACGATGGAAGCGATGGCGGAGGCGCCCGGCTTCGAGGAGAAGGCCTTTTTCGAATATCACCTCTACACGCTCGGCCGGCCGGCGACGCTGCCCAACAACTCCACGAAGCAGATCGAGCTCTTCGATGCGGCCACCCGCGTGCCTGCCAGGAAACAGCTCGTCTACTATGGCGCCGAGGGCTACAACTTCTACGGTTCGCTGAATCAGGACCGGGATTTCGGCCCGGCATCCAACACGAAAGTGGACGTGTGGCTCACGCTCAAGAATGACAAGGCCTCCGGTCTGGGCATGCCGTTGCCGGCGGGACGCATCCGCATCTCGCAGCAGGACAAGGCGGACGGCAGCCTGGAATTCATCGGCGAGGACAGGATCGATCACACGCCAAGGGAC
>JAOUGR010000457.1 GCA_029857655.1 Gammaproteobacteria bacterium
GCTGCGGCACCGGGCGTCCCGCCAGCTTGACCGGAATCTCGGCGCTCGGATGCACCAGGCGTTTCAGTTCCGTGATGCCCTGTCGGAGAACGATCAGCCAGCGGATCACCTTCATGCCGCCGGTGGTCGAACCGGCGCATCCGCAAACGATGGTCAGCATCATCAGCAGCGCGGGCAGGGCGCCGGGCCAGTGCGCGAATCCGGTGGTGAGGAACCCGGTGCTGGTCTGCATCGAAACGACCTGCAGGCTGGCGTGGCGCAGCGAGGCGGCGATCGTGCCGAATTCGCCTGCGATCCAGAGATAAAGCGTCGTCCCGGCGATTACGCTGGCGACCAGCCAGGAGTAGGCCTGGAACTCGGTGTCGCGCCAGTAGGTTTTCGGGTCGCGTTTGTGGAAGGCGACAAAGTGCAGCGCGAAATTGGCACCGCCCAGGAACATGAACACGGTCGCAACGAGGTCGATCGCGGCGCTGTCGAAATGCCCGAGACTTGCGTCATGCGTCGAGAACCCGCCGGTCGACAGCGTCGAAAACGCGTGGCCGACGGCGTCGAACAGATCCATGCCAGCCAGCTTGTACCCGACTACGCAGAGCGCGGTCAGCACCGCGTAAATCAACCACAGGGCCTTTGCCGTCTGCGTGATGCGCGGCGTCAGCTTCTGGTCCTTCATCGGACCCGGCGTCTCCGCCTTGAAGAGCGACATGCCGCCGATGCCGAGCACCGGCAGCAGCGCGACCGCCAGCACGATGATGCCCATTCCGCCAAGCCACTGGATCTGCTGCCGGTAATAGAGGACGGATCTCGGCAGGTCGTCGAGCCCGACGATGACTGTCGCGCCGGTGGTCGTGAATCCGGACACCGCCTCGAACACGGCATCCGTGAATGACAGGGCGGGCACGTCGCTGATCAACAGCGGCGTCGCGCCGGCGAGCCCCAGGAAGATCCAGAACACCGCCACGACCAGGAAGCCGTCGCGCAGCCGCAGGTCGCGGTGCATGCGGCGTACCGGCAGCCACAGCGCGAGCCCGGCGGCGGCGACGATCGCGAATGCCGCAAGGAACGGATGCCAGTGGCCGTCGCCATAGAAGAGCGCCACGCCGATCGGGGGCAACATCGTCAGGCTGAACATGATCAGCATCAGCCCGAGGATGCGCTGCACCATCGGGAGGTTCATGCGCGGGTTCCGGCCTGGAACAACCGGCCGACTTCCTCCACGTGACGGCGGTCCGTCAGGAACAGGATCACGTGATCCTCGGCCTCGATGACCGTATCGTGATGCGCCATCAGCACCTGCTCGCCGCGCACGATCGCGCCGATGGTCGTGCCCTCCGGCAGGTCGATCTCCTCGATGCGCCTGCCAGCAATCCTCGATTCGCGCGTGTCGGCATGGACGACCGCTTCCATCGCCTCCGCGGCGCCGCGCCGCAGCGAGTGCACGCGGACGACGTCGCCACGGCGCACGTGCTCGAGCAGCGCGCCGATGGTGATCGTCTGCGGCGAGATGGCGATGTCGATCTTGCCGCCCTCCATCAACTCGGAATACGAGGGCTTGTTGATCAGGGCCATCACCCGGCGCGCGCCGAGTTTCTTGGCCAGCATCGCCGAGAGGATATTCGCTTCCTCGGCGTTGGTGACCGCGATGAACACATCGGCGTCGTCGATGTTCTCCTCGAGCAGAAGCGCCTCGTCCGCCGCATCGCCGGTCAGTACCAGCGTGTTGCGCAACGTTTCGGCAGCCCGCCGCGCGCGGTCGGCGTTACGCTCGATCAGCTTGACCTGCACCCGTTCCTCCAGCGCTCGGGCCACGCGGAAGCCGATATTGCCGGCGCCGGCGATCACGACCCGTTTCGCGGTCGCCTCCTCGGTGCTGAGCTCCTTCATCATGGGGCGCATGTCGTCGCGCGCCGCGACGAAGAACACTTCGTCGTGCTCCTCGATGGTGGTGTTGCCCTCGGGCTTGATGCTGCGCCCGCCGCGATAGATGGCGGCGACGCGAACTTCGCGATCCGGGATGTGGGCCTTCAGCTCGCGGAGCTGGTGGCCGACCAGCTTGCCGCCCTTGACGGCGCGCATGCCGACCAGACGGACGCGGCCCTCGGCGAATTCGAGGATCTGGAGGGCGCCGGGGTAGCGGATCAGGCGTTCCACGTATTCGGTGACGAGCTGCTCGGGACTGATCGCGAGGTCCACCGGAATGGCACCGTCGCCGAAG
>JAOUGR010000108.1 GCA_029857655.1 Gammaproteobacteria bacterium
GGCCGGGGTTCGGATTCTTTCATCTGGGGGCGCTGGTCGCGCTGGGGGCCTCGTTCCTGTACGCCGGCAACATGATCGCCACCAAGGAGCTCTCCGGCACCGATTCGCCGCTGGCGGTGCTGTTCTGGATGTCGGTGGTGCAGACGCCGCTTTCTTTGGCGGCCGCGATTCCCGGCTGGGTGGCGCCGCCGGCCTCGCAGCTGCCGTGGATGATCCTGATCGGGGTAGGAAGCTACACCGCGCATTACTCGATGACGCGGGCGTTCAAGCTGGCGGACGCCACCGTCGCGGTGCCGATCGACTTCGTGCGCCTGCCGCTGATCGCGGTGGTCGGGGCGCTGTTCTACGACGAGGCCTTCGACCCGATGATTCTCGTCGGAGCGGCGGTGATCTTCATCGGGACGTACTACAGTTTGACGCGGGAGCGGCGCTAGCGCTTTTTCGCGTGGTTGGCGATCGCGTCGTTGTCGATCGCCTTCCGCATGTCCCTGAGCTTCAGGGGGTAGCAGCTGTTGGCGGCGCCGTAGGTGGGCGCCGTGCAGACCTCGAGCGCCGGGTTCAGGCCGTCGGTCGGCTCCGACACGCGCAGCGCGCGCATCACGGGCCGGTCGAAGCAGTTGAAGCCGATGTGCACTTTCGACACCACCAGCTTGTCGTTGCGCAGGAGGCTGACGATCGTGTCCGGCTCGGGCTCGCAGCGCCCGGAGTCGTACTCGATCAGGTCGACCAATAGGGTCCAGCTCGCGCCGTTGATGTGGCACTGCTCGAAATTCTGCGCGCCGCTGAGGAGGAGGAGCTCCCTGCCGTTGATGTTGTTGACCGGCGGGCGCACCATCTCCAGGACTAATTGGTTGCCGGCCTTGTCGCAGTCCCAGCGGATCATCGGGTCGTCCGTCTGGTCGGCGCCCGCGGCGTGCGCCGCGATGTCGAGCCAGGGCGAGGCACGGGGGACGGCGAAGCCCCAGACCAGCAGTGCGGCCAGAAGGCAGAAGGTGAGGCCGAACCTGGACGGGTTGCGCGCGGGCATTGGGCTAGAGGTTACTACGGCGCGCGGCTAGCGTTTTTGGGGCGGGGTGTCCTTGATCGGCACGGCGAACTGATTGTGCGCCGCCGGGTCGACGGGGCGGTGCTTGACGGTGGTGCTGGCGGGGTCCTTGCCGAGGTAGTTGCCGTTCTTCAGGTTCTTCGAGGGGCGGATCGGGCGAGGGACGAAGCCGCCGCCGCAGTTGGGGCAGACGTTGAAGAGGATTGTGCTGACGCAGTTATCACAGAAGGTGCATTCGTAGGAACAGATGCGCGCTTCGGTGGAGTCGGGCGGGAGGGGCTTGTTGCAGTTTTCGCAGGTGGGGCGGAGTTGGAGCATTATTTCTCGGGTTGCGTCAAGATTATTTTGGAAAGCAGGGTCGCTTGGCGGTTCCGGCGGCAGTGAACTGATGCCACATTCTCGATGTATCGCGCGGCCAGCTCGACAAATTCACAAGTTCGCGAACCTGTACTAAGAGACCTCTTCACAGATTAGGTCGTCGGACTCTTGCTTTGGATGCAACCAGATAAAGGTAGCGCCGATCTCCTTACACTTCGCCGAAATCACATCCTTCCTCCTCCGGCCATCCCAAGTGCCAGCAAGGTACCCGCGAAGCTGGCGCGAAACGAACAAGTCCGCAACGATCGCCAGACGCCCTCTTGGCAGAACCGCCGCGGCTTGTTCCAAAGACGGAAGGTTGTCCCCCAGATGGCCAGAGAACCTCTGGTTCATTTGCTGAGGGCTGTGTCCCCACCGCTGGAATACTTTCAGTTCGCTTATGAGCAACGGGGTGACACAGGCGATATCTCTGCTCAGCGACCCAATCACAATGTCCAGCTTCCGACTGCGAGCTGCTTCGCCACATACTCGGGTAGCTAGGTAAACCATGCTCGTGGGACAACCATTCACCACGAGTCGGTAGTAGAGATACCCGGCAATATCAGCTTCGAGTATTGGTGTGATTCTCGCGTTGTTGAAGTCGTCACAGAAGTTAGCGAGCGCGGCGTCGAGCGCCGCGCGCGCTTGTTGAGTGGTGGCTATCAAGCCCTTAACTCTGCCACGTAACGTGGAGTTGAGGCGCCTGCGCGCAGCGTCCCCGAGGTCGCTCTCGAAGCGCTTGTTGGGCACTTAACCAGGATGACTGCCCGGACAGCAACGACAGTGTATCGGCAACATGATCACGTGTTACTTGGCCGGCGCAAGCACGATCGGATTCAGTTGCCCCGGACGTCCGGGAACCACCGTGTGGCGCGATGCGTGCGGCCGATAACGTTCCGCCAGGATGGTGAGGTCGTAGTCGCCCGCCGGTAGATCGACGAAATAGAAATATGCCCCAAAGGCGTCGTCCTCGCCAGCAAGATACCTCTCGTAGCTTTCGTCAGACCCCGCTTGGCGCGGCACCAGCGTACGACGTATGCCGGCGCCGGTTAGCGTGATCGAAACGATCTTCACCGTCTCGTGCGGCGGGCGATAGCTGCCGGCAGGATAATCGGCGGCATCCCCATCGGCGCCGACGTAGCCTTGCAGCACGCCCTGCGGTACGAATTGGAAGCTCAGCGTCAGCGTGCGATCTGTTTCGATTTGCACGCGGACCTTGCGTGGTTCGGTCTTGTAGGAGTCAGCGATCAGGCTGGCGTCATACAGGCCGGTGGGAATCGGGCCGACGCGGGCGCCGGTGTCCTCCGTCCGCAATGCGAAGGTTATCTTGGCGCGTTGTTGCCGTGCTGTCTCGTCGACGGGGGTCAGCAGCAGGACGGGCAATCCCTTGGGGCTATCGTCGTGCCCGACGAATGCGAAGTTCACCTGCACGTGACCCGGCTGCGCTCCGCTGCCGGCTTTTTGCTCAACGTTCGCCAATATCACCTGGTACTGGGCAAATACCTGTGGCGAGGACAGGATGCTGACGTGGCTCTCGTCGAAGCCGTACACCATCCGGGCCTCGGCCTGGGCCGGATTCCTGAGTTGGCTCGCGAGAGTGATCGTTCCGTCGTTGTTCGGCCGCAGCATGCTGTAGCCGCCCCTGTGACCAAACAGCAAGTAGTAGTCGACCGTGGGCGGCAGTCGCCGTGCGAAGAGTGCTTCCATGAAGCGGCCTTGCGGCTGCATGTCGATCCAGGACGGCACAACCGCGGGGGAATGTTTGACGCCCAGTTCGGCGGTCGTCTCGCCCGCCCAAGGCGTGGACAGCGATATGAAGAGCCTCGCCTGCGGAAACTGGCCGCCGTGGTTCAGCAGGAATGTGCGCACCACGAGCCCGCCCATGCTGTGGGCCGTGATGTAGAGCGTCTCGAAGCGGTACTTCAGTTGCAGGTTGAGAAGTTTCCAGTACAGCAGGTAAGCCATCGAATCGAGCGCGGCGCCGGAGGGATAGTAGAAGAACCAGGGCTGATAGCGGCTGCGGTCAATGTGGTCGAAGAAGTAACGCCAGTCCTGCGGCGAACCCCCGGCCCCGTGCACGAAAAGAATCGGGATCCGGTTCGGATCGAAGGGCTCGAGGAAGTAGACATTGCCGCCGGCCGTCTTGAAGAATTCCATCGGCGCCCAGTAACCGCGTGTGCCGTTCTTGGCGGAGAAGATCGGCGCGTCGAGATCTGCGAGTGCGCCGGCCTGCGTGCTGTGGCGGGGCGCGGCCGACGCGTTGAACGACGTGCCGACCGGAATCGCAATCCCGGCAGGCGAGGCGTCCTTCAGCACGAGGTCGAGCATCGAGACTACGCCGGTGCCGGTCGCGACGATCGGGGACGTGCCAGTGTACGCGCCGCTAGGTTCGCCGGCATCGAAAACGCCATTGCCGTTAGTGTCGCCGAAGGCGAACAGCGCGTACTCGCCCTTCGGCACGATCAATTCATAGCCGCCGGGTTCGTGCAGGAGCGTGTGATGGGCGATGTTGACGCGGCCGGATTTTCGCGCATGGGCGGTCACGATTATAGGTCCGCGCCAGCCCGAGGGGCTGTCGACGCGGCCGACCAGCACCGTCGACGCAAAGAACGCCTTCGACTCCTCGCCAAGTTTGGCGAGAGCACAGCCCCCGACGGAAACACACAGGGTTACTAACAACAAGCGCCTGATGATTTTCGTCACGGCAGCGTGATCCGGATCGAGGTGACTATCAACCATCTCTTCATCTTGATGCCCAACGTCATGCTCACCGGCGCGCTTCAGCGCGTCCGGTGCAGCTACTAGTTGGGCGTCAATCGCCAAAGCGCATCTTAAGTCAGAATTCGGCTGCGGTTTGACCTGACCTACCACGCGGCAGGCCGCCGGCTACGGCGCAAAATCGCAACGTTCTTGCGCTGGCTCAATATCCTGCCTCGGCAAAAGGGGTAAATGAATTCCGTTGTCGACGAGGAAGAATGGAGGTCCCGATGGAAACCCATACTCCCGATTTCTCTCTGCAAGTCCAAGGTGTCAAAGGCTTTTGCCCTGCCGGCGAGGTCTATGCGAAGCAGCAGTTCGAAAATAAGACTATCCCCGTCTTGTCCTGCGAAGGACCATGCATTCGGGGAGAGATCGCGCGGCTCGTGGCCAATTTCATAGCGCAAGACGTGCCGTCCCTTGCACGCGCCTGTCACGCCGAGACTTTCTTCGTACCTCATTCGTCGATGGCGCGGTGGGTCAAGGACGCAAGGCAAAGCATCATGATCGACGGCTGTTTCCTGAAGTGCCATGGGCGAGTTCTACGGGGACTCGTTGGCGAGGACAGGATGGTCCAAATCGATGCGCTGCCGTTCTACAAGAAATATACCGACATCTTCCTGATGGACGATGTGCCGGAAGATGAGCGTAAGGCGGTGGCGCGACAAGTGGCCGACAAGATCATCTCCGAGTTGAAGGAAGACCGTGTCTTGATGGCGGCCGCTGCATAGCGCCGGGGTCATCCGTTGGGGTGGGGCGCCATGTACATCTTCCTCAGTTTGATTCCGGCCACGTTCCTGGTCGTCGTCGGTTATTTCGTTCGTTTTTCGTCGGCCAAAACCGAGGCGCTGTCTTGACGCCCAACGTCCGCGTTGAAGGGCGCGCGGCTTCACGCGCGTCCATTCCAACGCGTGGTTCGGCCAATCAGATCTTTCGACTGTCATACGCCCAATGCAGTAACGCCTGCCTCTGTTTCCGCCGGCAATTCAGGTCCTCTTTCGCGCAGTTTGCCCTGATCTGCGCAATATGCCTTTTCATGCCTTTCCACCGCTTGATCTGGCGCTCGTCATCGGGGCTGCGCCTGCCCATGTAGTACCTGCAATACCACTGAAACCATCCACGCGGATCTTCGGCATAGATCCAGCCGTTTTTTTTCCATTCTGACAATGGCTGCGAGGCGTTGACGCCGAAGAAATTCAGTTCGGGCACATGGCGCTCGTGATTCACTTTGGCGCGTACAAACCAGTCCTCCGGGAACTCGTCGGTACAGTCCGTCATGTATTTCCCGCCGAAAACACCCAGCGCCAGCATCTGCTTCGGCGTTATCTCCGGCCGGAAGTCAGCGTGAAAGTTCTTGCCTATCGGCTCAGTCAAGAAATAGATGCAATTCCTCTGCATGAGATCGTTTACAACGACTCTTCGGGCTTCTTTCATCCCCCTGCAGCCGAATGTGCGCGCTCAGCCGCCGCCGAATGCGGTCGGCTGCAGCGCGTTGTTAGGCGTCGTCATTGCGATCGTTCGTACGGCACGACGTTCGACTACGCATAGACGTAGCCAAGTGCTCGCGTGTCGAGGACTTGGGCCACCGTACGCGTCATGATCGGGGCCGGCTGGAGCACGTCGGCGGGATTGGGAGGATTGACGCCGGGGTGGAGCGTCTGCCAGTCGGCCCAGATCTTGTCAATAAACGCATGGTGTAGCCAGAAGAGAGGGTCCGCCGGCGATGCGCTCGTCGCCATCGTGCCGCCCACGAGCACGTGGAGCCGGTTGTGAAACGGCGCTGCCTCAAGCGTGTTCTGAAACGTGTTGAAGTTGTTCCCTGCGAGCAGCGCGTTGAGCTGGGCCGCACTCGCCAGACTGTTGCCGTTGAAGGAGGCGCCGCGCGTAATACCCCAGTCCGAGATGTCTTGGGAATCCGTAAGCGCTGCGGGAATTGCAGTGCGGTCGGTGACCCAATCCCAGTAAGGCAGTGTAACCAGCGGGTTAATCGCGATAAGTCGCGCCTCTAGCTTCGCGAGGTATTCGCGATGCCACGAGAGGAAATTCGCGCCGCCGTGCGCGCCCCACATGTGGCCCGCTGGCGTGTCCATGGCGTCGATGTGAATTTGCACGAATTCGGCGTAGGTAGGGCTCGGCATGCCACTTTCGGCGAGCGCTTCGATCGCATGGATGAAGCGTTGCCACTCAGTCGGGGTGAGGTTCTTCTGGTTCTTGCGCACGCGGTAGCGAGGCCTGCAAAAGTAGAACGGCCACCAGCGATGCGGGTGCAGAAGATGGGCGGCTGTGAACTCCGATGGCATGATGCGAAGTTCTGATTTCGCAATGCGCACCACCCGCGTCTTGATCTTCTCCACTTTCGGACGCTTCGCAGCGTGGAGCGCTTTGAGCTCCGCTGGCTTGACGCTCCACTCCGCGACCAGCTTGCCTCTTGCGGTCTGCAGTTTCGGTCTCGCCATAGTCTTCTCTCCTTTCGTGTGATGCGACTGGACGCGCAGCCGCGACGCCTAACGTTCACGATGACGGGCGCGCGCCGCAGTTGCGCGCGTCCCGTCGATCGTGCTGTTAGCCGGCGTCATCGGCAACTTACTCAACCTGCACTTCCACTCTTGCAGAAGGCGCATCGGTGCATCCGACGGGAGAGTGAGAGCAGGCCCAGCGGGCCAGCTCACCCAACTCCTCCGCAGATGTTCCCGGAGCGCTGATATGCACCTGCACGCGCAGGTCCTGCAATCCGGCAGACACGCTCTCGTCGAGCCCGAGCATTCCACGATTGTCGGATTCGCTCGATACCGTGACCTCGAGCT
>JAOUGR010000458.1 GCA_029857655.1 Gammaproteobacteria bacterium
TGTCCGCCAGGTCGGCCCAGGAATCGGCATCCGTCGGGTCTGCCGCCACGGCCGCTCGGTATGCAGATTCCGCTTCGGCAAAGCGGCGTTGCACACGCAATTGCTGGCCTGTCAGCGCATGCTGGCGCGCGGCGGCAACACCAGGTGCCGGCGCCGCCGTGCCGCCAGGCGTGGCGTGAATCGGTGTGCGATTCAGCGCGTTTGCGGCGTCCACGATCCAGCCGCTGGGTGCGACAGGCGCGGATCCGCGGTCACGCAGCCACGACGTGGCCGCGCCAACGGCGATGGCGGCAGCCACGGCAGAGATGGCTACTGGCTTGGCGTACTTCACTTAATGCACCCGCGACGACCAAGGAACAGTATCAAGGCGGCGACCGCCATCCGATGATCGGCCCTGTCGCTGGTCCGCGACATGGGTAATCAACTGTAGTCCGCTAATTCAAGCTAATTTGCCGCCTGCTGGATGTGTGAGACGTCGCAAGATTCCCCATCGATTGAATTGACATAGGTCCCGGCACCTCGCCATCGTTACCATCGTGCGCAACGTGCGCGTCGCCACCGGCCCCCGCCACAGGCTGCAATGGAATTGCTGGTTTACCTGGTGCCGATTGCAGCCGCCCTGGGTGTCTACTCATGGCGTCGCCACCGGCTGCACGTACGAAGCCTGAGGGTCCAGCAGGAAGCCCTCGGTGCGGGCCTCATAGAGCCCGCCTCGCTGCACCCGGTCATCAATCCGCTGACCTGCATCGGCTGCGGATCCTGCATAAAAGCCTGTCCGGAGCAGCCTGAACATCATGTCCTGGGGATGATCAAGGGCAAGGCCGAGCTGGTCAGCCCGACCCTGTGCATCGGCCACGGCGCCTGCCGGGCGGCCTGCCCCGTGGGCGCAATCGAACTCGTCTTTGGAACCGCCACGCGTGGAGTGGATCTGCCACGGGTGACTCCATGGTTCGAGACCAACGTGGCCGGACTGTTTGTAGCCGGTGAACTTGGGGGAATGGGACTCATTCGCAATGCTGTAGAACAGGGCCGGCAGGCGGTCGAGCAGATCCATGCCAGGCGCCCGCGCGGCGGCAGGGAACTCGATCTCGTCATCATCGGCGCCGGTCCGGCGGGTTTTGCCGCGTCGCTGGCGGCGCTCGAGCGGCGCATGCGCTTCGTGACGCTGGAGCAGGAGTCGCTCGGCGGCTGCGTGTTCCAGTATCCGCGCGGCAAGATCGTCATGACCCAGCCAGCGCGCCTGCCCATCGTCGGCGAGCTCAAGTTGCGTACGACGAGCAAGGAGGAACTGCTCGAATTGTGGAACAGCATCGCCCACAAGACCGGCCTGAAGTTCAACTGCCGCGAGCGGGTCGAAACGATCACGCCTGACGGCGGCGGATTCCTGGTGCGAAGCAGTCGCGGCGAATACCGCACCCACAGCGTGCTGCTGGCGATCGGCCGGCGCGGGACGCCGCGCAAGCTCGGGGTCGCCGGCGAGGACCTGCCAAAGGTCACATACCGGCTGATCGAGCCGGAGCAGTATGTGGCGCAGCACGTGCTGGTCGTGGGCGGGGGCGACAGCGCGCTGGAAGCCGCGGCAAGCGTTGCCGAGGTGAACGACGCCGGCAGCGTGATACTGTCCTATCGGGGCGAAGCTTTCAGCCGTGCCAAGCCGCGCAATCGGGAGCGCGTCGCCGCGGCCCAACGCCAGGGCCGGCTGAAAGTCATGTTGCAATCCGAAGTTGAGCGCATCGAACCGAAATCCGTCGTACTCAAGACCGGAGACGGCGTGCACCAGGTCGTCAACAATTCCGTGATCGTCAGCGCCGGCGGCGTCCTGCCCAGCGATTTCCTGCGCGCGGCCGGCATCAAAGTCGATACCAAGTACGGAACCGCTTGATGTCCCGGACGACGGCCATGCTCATCCTCGCGTTGGCCGTCGCTGCGCCCGTGGCACGTGCCGCGGATCTGGAACCGGCGCGTGAGGCGACGCGGCGGCATGAATACGAACGCGCGGTCATCCTGCTGCGTCCGGCCGCGGCAGCCGGTGACGCGGAAGCAGCATTCATGTTGTCGCAACTGCTGCGATATGGACGCGGCGTTGCCCGCGATCTCGGGCAGGCGTGCCGCCTGCTCGAGGCAGCGGCTTCCACAGCGCATGCGCGTGCCGCGGGCAGTCTCGCCGCCATGCTCGACTCCGGAGAATGCACGACCTCCTCGCGAAC
>JAOUGR010000459.1 GCA_029857655.1 Gammaproteobacteria bacterium
GAAGGCTGGAGCGGGCTGACCAGGCATCTGGGCGACAAGACCCAGCTGGTCGGCGACGACCTGTTCGTGACGAACACCGAAATCCTGTCGCGCGGTATCGCAGAACATGTTGCAAATTCCATCCTGATCAAGCCAAACCAGATCGGTACGCTGACCGAGACGCTGTCGGCGATCGAAATGGCGGAACGAGCGGGTTATTCGGCGGTCGTGTCGCATCGTTCCGGCGAAACCGAGGACACGACGATCGCCGACATTGCGGTCGGCACGACTGCGACGCAGATCAAGACCGGTTCATTGTCGCGCTCCGATCGGGTCGCGAAGTACAATCAGCTCCTGCGGATCGAGCAGCAGCTCGGCGCGCGCGCCCGCTACGCGGGCCGCGAAGCCTTTCCCGTCAAACCGTCCTGATCCGTGCTAATCTTTTGAACCCATGAAGATGCTCCTTGCTGGCCTGGTTGCGGTGCTGGCGCTCTTGCAGTACCGGCTCTGGCTGTCAGACGAAGGCATGCGCGAGGTGTGGCATCTCGAGAGCGCGGTCGAATCCCAGCGCGCGGAAAATGCGGTCCTTGCTGAAAGAAATGCCCAGTTGAAAGCCGAGGTCGCGGATCTCAAGCAGGGACTGACGGCGCTCGAGGAACGGGCGCGGCATGACCTCGGGATGATCACCGTGACGGAGACTTTCTTCCAGGTCGTGGACACGCCTGATCGGGTACCCGACGAGCGCGCGGAAGAGCCACGCACGATCCGGGCTTCCACGACGCCCTGAACCCCCGGTGTCCGAACGCATCTGGTTCGTGATACCTGCCGCCGGCGCCTCGACGCGATTCGGCGGCAGCCTGCCGAAACCCTATCTGCGAATTGCGGGGCGCAGTCTGCTCGAGCATGCATTGCGGGCATTGCTGCGTTTCCCCGGTCTCGCCGGCGGCGTCGTCGTCACAACGGAGAGTGACCGGCGCTGGCCGCGCCTGCCGGCCTCGATACGGCGTCGGGTGGTGACGGTGACCGGCGGCGCAACCCGTGCGCGTTCGGTGCTTCATGGGCTCGAATCGCTGCTCGCAGCGGCGCCGGGTGACTGGGTGCTGGTCCATGATGCGGCGCGGCCCTGCCTGCCGCCTGCAGACCTTGCGGCGCTGGTGACGGCCTGTCGGCGCGACGAAGTGGGTGGTCTGCTCGCGCTGCCGATGGCCGAAACCGTCAAGCTGGCGGACGCCGATGGCCGCTGTGGACGCAGCGTCCCGCGCGACGGGCTGTGGCGCGCCCAGACGCCGCAGATGTTCCGGCATGGCACGTTGCTGCGGGCAATTACCCGGGCGCTGGAAGAGGGCATCGAGCCGACCGACGAGGCGATGGCCATTGAAAGAATGGGGCTGCGCCCGCGGCTGGTCGAGGGCTCGCCACTCAATATCAAGGTCACGAGACCTGCGGATCTTGCACTTGCGAGTGCTGCGCTCCGCCAGCTCAAGGAGAAATCGTGAGAATCGGCAGTGGACATGACCTGCACCGCTACGGGCCCGGCAACCACGTCATGCTGGGTGGCGTCCGCATCGCACATGATCGTGGACTGGTGGCGCACTCGGACGGAGACGTGCTGTTGCACGCGCTCATGGATGCTCTGCTGGGCGCTGCGGGTGCCGGCGACATCGGCCAGCACTTCCCGGATCATGACGCCCGCTGGAAAGGGGCCGACAGCCGCGCGCTGCTGCGCGAGGTCGGCAGGATGGTCGCGTCGCGCGGCTTCGAAATCGCCAATTGCGATGTCACGCTCGTCGCCGAAGCCCCGCGGATTGCCGCGCACCGCGATGTGATGTGCGCAAATATCGCGGCGGACCTGCAGCTCGAACTTAATCGCGTCAATGTGAAGGCGACAACCGCCGAGGGTCTCGGGGCGCTTGGCCGCGGCGAGGGTATCGCGGCGCATGCGGTGGTCCTGCTGGTGGCGGGCGATCGTGCCTGAGGACGCGAGGTTCGATTCCTGGTGTCGGCATGCACTCGATCCCCCGTATGCCAATGACGGCCCGCGGGCGGCGGGCCTGATCCGGACCGATCCGGAGGATTTTCTTGTCGAGGAACGGCTGGGCTTCCAGCCGGATGGCGGCACGGGTCACTACCTGCTGCTGGTCGAGAAGCGCAACGCCAATACGCTGTACGTTGCGAGGTGCCTCGCCCGGCTCGCAGGCTTGCCGCCGGGCGACATCGGCTTTGCCG
>JAOUGR010000109.1 GCA_029857655.1 Gammaproteobacteria bacterium
TCGTTGCTCTTCGAAACTGGACCGGCATATTGCGATTCAGCTGGAGTGATCGTGCACGGCGCGCCAGCCGGCCGGCGTGCGGAGCCACACCAGTGTGAACCACCCGGATTGATCGGCTAGCCCGCCACCGGTAAGAAGGAACCGGCCCGTTTCCAGAGCGGCACCGCCATCCAGCCGGCGCACGCTGATATCGCTGAAGCCCAGATTCTGTTTCGGCATGCCGGCGACGAAGTATTTCTCCAGGAACGCGGCTTCTATCGGTGCAACTCCCGGTCTCGGCCCGTTTGACGTCATGAAAGTAACCGATTCGTCGTAGATCGCGAGGTGGCCCTTTATGTCGCCACGATTCCACGCATCGGCAGATGCGGCCGTGGCGGCGCGAATCTCTGCCTCGTCGCCTGTCCAGCCTGGCAGAGCCACAGAATCCGCAGTGAGGAAAGCCCGTGCCGCGGCCAGTTCCGGTCGTGCGCTGCCCTGGCCGGCCATCTCCACCAGCCGTTCGAAATAACGCCTGGTCTTCGCCAGGTCGCCGCTCTGTGCGGCTGCCTGCGCAGCGCCATAGTAGCCATGGAAACGTTCGGGCTCGCGCAACTGCGACGCCTCGAACTCCCTGAGCGCGTCGGCGGGGAGTTTCAGTTCGAGCAGCATCTCGCCGAGCAGCTCGCGGGCCGGTACGATCCGCCCCGGTGTCACGATGTGTTTCTCGCTCTTGTCCTCGATTTCCGCCGCACTGCGCATGAGGAGCAGCGCTTCCTCCCGCTCGCCCTGCGCGAGCGCGGTCCAGGCCGCAGCTTCCAGCCGGCTGATCTCGACTTCGTTCGCCCAATACTCGTTCTTGGCCGCCTTCAGGGTATCGCGCAGCCGGGAGAGTTCCTCGACGTCCTTGCCCGCTGCTGCCGCGTCGCCACTCCGGGCTGCACCCAACGCCCGCGCAAAATACGTGAGCGCCACGGTGAATGGGAACTGGCCTGGGTGCGGCTCCAGCGTCATCGCCTGCTTCCAGTCGCCGCGCTCGATGGCATAACGGGCGGGAATTGCGGCCTGCGCATAGGGCCCAGCGAAGCGTAGCGTGGTAAACCCGGTGATCGTGGCGCTTTCCTCCATCAGGCGATGCGCTACATCATCGCGGCCGAGCTGCAGCAGCGCGTAAACCAGGTAGTCCGTCGCGTGTAATTGCTCGTCGAAATCCCCGTCCTGCTTCGCGGCGTCGGCGGCTCGCTCGTTGGTGGCAATCGACTCCTTCCATGAACCGACGCGCGTGAAGATGTGCGACGGCATGTGCTGCGCATGTGGCGCCGAAGGCGCGATCGCTGCATAGCGTCGGGCGGCGACCAGGCCCATCGCCGCGATCGCCGGCGCGTCGTAGCTGTGGATGAGGTAATGCGCGACGCCGGGATGATTCGGGTGCTTCTCGAATTGCTTCTCGAGAATCGCCGCCGCCGCCAGGTAGTTCTTGTAGGACTGGTCTGCAAGCGCCTGCGTTGCAGCGAGATAGAGCGCATGAAAGATCTGCGCTTCGTCATCGTCCGGATAGCGTGCGGCCAACGCCTCGAAGGCTTTGGCACGATTGAGCTGCCGCGTGCGCTCGGGCCGGTTTGCCCAGTCCTCGTAGTAGGCGGCGACCGCCCCGATGTAGTCGCGTTCGCGTTGTGTTTTCGCGCCGATCGTGCGGCCCTGGTCGATGGCCGCCTGCGCGCGCCCGGCCCAGTCCGGCGAGGGGCCGACCCCTGCCAGCGGATTCGACATCAGGATGGCGGCGATGCCCCAGTCCGCGACGGCGCAGGAGGGATCCTCGGCAAGCACCTCGCGAAACGCCTTCTCGGTCTCCAGGTACCGGAATGAGTGCAGCATCGCAACCGCCCGCTGGAACGGTTCCTGCACGGAAGCGGCGCAGGAATTCGCGAACTCGACCGTGCCGAGGTGTTCATGTGGCGACTCGCGCGCCGAGACCGGCATGCTGGCGGTGAGAGAGACGAACAAATACACGAGGAACATGCTTGATTTCACCGATATGTCCTTTTCATGCTTTCCATGATTTTCGCGCGCATCGATGTGCTAGGCGATGGCTGGTTCCAGGATGTCTCGGAACTTGTCCAGGTCGATATTGCCGCCGGAGACGATCGCAACGATCGGGCCATCGCCCGCCTTTCCCGTCAACGCAGCCGCCAAGGATAGCGCGCCTGCGCCCTCGGAGATGACGTGCGCCTTCTCCGCCATCAGCCGCATCGCCTGCCGGGTCTGCTCGAGCGTGACGACGATGCAACCGTCCACCAGTGGCTTCATCCGCTCCCACATGCGCGGGAAAACACGAGGGCCGCCTGCGCCATCGACGAATGAAGCCTTCCAGCCAGGAAACTCCTGCGCAGAACCGGCCGCAAACGAACGCGCCGCGGGGGCGGCTGTCTCCGGTTCGACGCTCCAGATCCTGATTTCGGGTTTCAGCGCCTTGATTGCGCTGCCGACGCCGGTGATTAGCCCGCCGCCACCGATTGCCGCGATGACGGCGACGGCATCGGGCGCTTCCTCAAGGATCTCGAGCCCCAGCGTGCCATGGCCGGCGACGAAATTGTGTTCGTCGAACGGGTGGACGAATGTCCCATCGACTCCCGGATATGAACGCTCCTCCATGACCTTCCAGGCGACGTCATGGCTTACCGGGACAAGCATCGCGCCGAGCGCTTTCATGCGGTCGATCTTCGCGGCTGGCGCCGTCTCGAGCACCACCACCGTGCACGGAACGCCGGCTCGGCGCGCCGCGTACGCGATTCCCTGACCGGCATTTCCGGCGCTGACTGTCCACACTCCGCGCCTGCGCTCGGGCTCCGGAAGCATTGCGACTGCATTGGCCGCGCCGCGCAATTTGTACGAGCCAATCGGTTGCAGGTTCTCGAGCTTCAGCCGGATGTCGGGATAGCCTGGGCCCAGCTCAAGCCGGACCAGCGGAGTGCGCATGATCGTCTGCGCGATTCGCAGACGCGCCTCCTGGATCTCAGCCAGCGGAATCGGGCGAACCGCTTCGAGGGACGTAGGCATCACGATTCTCGGTCAGGCTCGGCGCGTTGCCGGCTGATGCCGAAAGAACAGGATGCAGGCGGCGATGAAGACGAGGAGGGCGGCGGATGCTGAATAGCGGCTCAGCGACAGCCCGCCCGCAGTAACCGGCTTGTCGAGGAAGTCCCCGATCACCGCACCCAGCGGGCGCGTGAGGATGAAAGCAGCCCAGAACAGTGCGGTGTGCGAGATTTTCGTCCAGTAGTAGCCTGCGACGACCAAGAGCAGCATGCCGCTGAACAAGGCCGCTGCGCCCGTGTACCCAAGGCCCGCAGTGTCCGCGGTCCAGTCGCCGAGCGCGGTGCCGAGTGTCTGCGAAAACATGATTGTCACCCAGTAGAACATTTCGGAGCGGGGAGAGGCGACACTGTCCACGGCCACCGAACCCAGCGTGCGATACCACACGAAGAGTGATGCAAGCAGGAGCGCGAGCAGGAGTAACGAGCCACCCGCGTAGCCTATGCCGAGGGAGCGATCGGCAAAATCGGCAAGCGTGGTGCCGACGGTTGTCGTCGCGATGATCGTCGTCCAGTACAGCGTGGGATGAAAGCGCCTGGCGGCGATCTGGGCGGCAACGGCCACTACGAAAATCGCGGCAAAGATGCCTGTCGCCAGGGCGTAACCCAGGTTCATGGACATCGAAACCGCGTCGCCACCGGTTTCCCCGAGCGTGGTCGCGGCGATCTTGACGATCCAGAAGACCAGGGTGACTTCTGGTACCTTGCTCAGGCTTGGTTCGGTCGCGTTGCTCAAGCGATCTCCATTTGGCCGATTCCCATGTCAGGACTTTTCCGGAACGCCGTCAAAGAATGAAACAACCCCCGATTCCAGGGAATATTCCGCGCCGACCACCAGCAACCCGTCGTTCCTGACCAGCTTCTCGAGAAGTTCCGATCCATGGCGCAGGTGATCCGCCGAAGCACGGACATTCGCGCGAACCGCATCGGCCATAAGCGCATCCGGATCCGCGCCGGCGCGACCGGACAGAATCGGCTCCACGGAAGGCCGCACGCGGTCGACGATGGAGCGCAGGTTCTGCGATTGGGTAGTCGTGCGACCAAGCGCGTCTTCGAGCGTTGCCATCACCGCGCCGCACTGGGAGTGTCCCATCACAACGACCAGCCGTGTGCCGAATCGCGCCGCCGCGAACTCGACGCTGCCGACCTGTGAGGGTGCGACGATATTTCCCGCGACACGGATGACGAACAGGTCGCCGAGCCCCTGGTCGAAGACAAGTTCAGCCGGCACGCGTGAGTCCGAGCAACCGAGCACGATGGCAAACGGCTCCTGGCCGCCGAGGAGCGCAGCGCGACGCAGCGGGTTCAGCGCAGCGGAAGCAGCCGACTGATTGGCGACAAAGCGGCGATTGCCTTCTCGAAGAAGCGCCAGTGCGTCAGTTGCCAGGATCATGCCGGGGGGATTGCCTCGTGCGAAGGTCTGCCATCTGTCACGAATGCCTATGATACGACGCCCGGTCAGGCCGCGCCCCTGACTCCCTAGAAGGCATCACCGCCTGATTCGAGGTAGGATAGTTCCTCGCTCGTCGAGGGCCGTCCAAGGATGGCGTTGCGGTGTGGAAATCGTCCGAAGCGGCTGATGATGTCCCGGTGGCGGATCGCGAAGGTCAGGAATGACTCGAACTGCGACTGCCGGCCGGCCGGTGCGCGCTCGAAGAGAGCCTTGAATAGCGATACGCAGCGTTCCTGTGATGCCAAGTCTTCGGCGTGTTCCAGCGGCAGGTAGAGAAACACCGTTTCCAACGGAGCGAGTTCGGAGTCAAGGCGACTCTCGATAGCCGTCTCGGCGACTTCTTTTGCCATGGGATCGCAGGCGAATGCCTGGGGGCTGCCCCGATAGAGATTGCGCGGAAACTGGTCGAGGACCAGGACAAGCGCCAGGCTCGGGCGGGCCGCCCGGCGCCATGAATCGAACTCCCCCCGCGACGCCCGGGCCGGGAGGTCACCGAAACGCTCGCGAATGCGCTCGTCGAACGCGGAATCCTTGCGGAACCAAAGGGCGTTTCGCGCGGTAGTGGCCTCGGGCGATTCGAGCGCATCACCGAACCAGAAATCGAGAATCGACTCGGGAATCATATTCATGAACCTGGAAGGTCAATACTGCGGCTGAATCTTTTCCCTGCTTCGCAGCGACAGCACCAGCCCGCAGTCACGAATCATGCCCAATCAGTTCATCAACCCGACGCCAATTGATGATCTCCTGCGAGAGCGGCCACGAACGCACATGCCTTCGATGCCAGCCGGCATCGCGAAGGATGACGCCGAACAGCGTGCCGCAAAAGAACCCGCTGACAATCAGCCACCCGTTCCAGTAGTAGAACGCAGCACCACCCACGCAAAGAAATACCAGCAACACGTAGATCTTCCGGGAGGACTTCCAGTACCAGCCCATGGTGGGCGGCACCTCCCGAAACGAAAGCAGCGTGCGAAGTTGCCTGTCCTGATCTGGAATCAGTCCTGATGGCATGAGAGTCTCAACGTATTACTTGGCCTGCTGCTGCCAGCGTTCCAGCCTGGGAATGCCCTTGGTAAAAAACCCGGTGAGAAAACCCGGCATGCCGAACTCCACGAGCTTCCGGCGCACTATCGTTTGCATTCCTTGAACGGAAATGTCGGGCTGGAGGAACTTCCCGCGCTCGTAACAATGGCTGCAATACGTCGTGCTCTTCGAGCCATCTGCATTCGTGCCACCGCCCTGTGCGTCACGCTTGAGCGGCATCCCGCAGCTCTGGCATTTCTTGTGACTTGTACTCATGGCATTACCTCTTATTGGCCGTCGGGCGGCTGCCAAAGTTCGATCCGATTGCCTTCCGGGTCCATCACCCAACCGAACTTGCCGTATTCGGATTCCTCGACTTTCGCGTCTACTTCGCAGCCTTCGCTGCGGAGCTGGGCCAGCAGCGCATGCAGGTCTTCGACCCGGTAGTTGATCATGAAGCTTGCCTTGCTTGGAGAAAAGTATGAGGTATTTTCCTCGAACGGATTCCAGATCGTCGTTCCCGTCCCCGAAGGATTCTCCGGTGACGACCAGCGGAAGGCGACACCTCCCCATTCTTCTACCTTCATGCCCAGGTGCGTTTGATACCAAACTCCGAGTTTCATTGGATCCTTGGCCTTGAAGAACACCCCACCGATGCCTGTTACACGATTCATCAACTGCTCCTCATGGGTGACAGGTCACGGACGGATTCCGCCCGCCTCTCGGGCGAGATCAGCTACGACCCTTCCGTCCCGCGCTCGATTCAGACCAGATCATCGGTGCGGGAAATATACATCCGCAGGATGCCACGACGTTGAGTCCACAACCTACCGAATCCTCCCCGCAGGCCTCCTGCACCGACTCGCGCGCACCAACCAACGTTGCGTTCATCGCCACCGGTATCAGGTGGGTTAGGTATGTGACGGCGCGGATGATCCCCGACATCGGTGCGAGCCGATATTTCATGATGCAAGGCTCCAAGGCCGATTCCGTCGCTGAACCCGCTGGTGAGTCACTGAAATTCCCTGCCATTGCGCCTTATCCATCCAGCCGGATGCCGGCCATCAGGATCATGGTGAGTCCAATGAACCACTCCGCCTTTCTCATTCCACTCGTATTCACCTCGGAATGAAATGACATCCCCTTCGTTCAAGTCATTGTAGATCCTGACCGGCCACAGCCTTTTGAAGCGCAGCGCGGGCGAGCAGGCGAGTCGAGTCCAGCGTTGGCAGGGCGGAGTTCTGGTCGTTGATGATCAATGGGATTTCCGTGCACCCAAGAATGACAGCCTCGCAGCCCTGGGCTTGAAGGCCGCGGATCACCTCCTGGAAGTAGGCGACGCTCGCCCGCTTGAAGGCGCCGTAGACCAATTCGTCCATGATGATGCGGCT
>JAOUGR010000460.1 GCA_029857655.1 Gammaproteobacteria bacterium
CACAATGCCCCCTAACAGCACGCCGCACGCGGACGCGCGCGACGTGCCGGCGCCTGCGAAGGCCGTTGGGGCGCGCGCCGGTGGGCGTGAACGTTAGATTGCACAAGGGGACGCTTATGGAACATATAGCGTTTCAAGATCAGAGCTATTCTCGCGGCAATTGCTGCTGGGTATGCGGAAATGACAATCCACGAGGCTTGTACATCAAGAGCTACTGGGACGGGGCGGAATCCATTTGCGACTGGAGGGCAGAAGCACATCAGTCGGCGGGTTGGCCGCACGTCCTGAATGGCGGAATCATCTCAGGCCTGATCGACTGCCACTGCGTGCTCACTGCATTTGCCGCCTACTACAAGGACAAGCCCCTGGCGGAACGGCACAATCCGCCGCATTGGTTCGCGACGGCATCCTTGAAGGTCGATTTCCTGAGGCCTACTCCTCTGGATAAGCCCGTCCACCTGCGCGCACAGGTCAAGGACATGCAGGAGCGCAAGGTGCTCCTAACCTGCTCTCTCTTTTCCAATGGCGAGGAATGTGCCCGCGGCGAGGTTCTCGCGGTTCGCGTGCCTGCCAGAACGGGCCCGCGTCAACAGAGCTGAGCGCAAACCGACAATCCGAAAGGAGCGTGCGGCATGGATGAGCGTGAGATCCCGAACTACTGGCTCGGCCAGTGCTTTGGCTGTTCGAAGACCAATCCCCACGGCCTCCGGCTCCAGTTCTGGCGCTCGGAGCACGGATGCTTCACCCGCTGTTCGATCCCCGGCTACCTGTGCGGCATTGATGGCCTTGTACACGGTGGGATCATTGCCCTGCTTTTGGACGAGGTGGCGCAGTGGGCGCTCATCGGGCGCCATGCCAGCTTCGGTGTCACGCGCGAGATCACGGTGCGCTACCTGAGACCGGTGCCGGTCGACGCTGAGTTCTTGGTGGAGGCCCACGTGGTCAGCCAGGAAGAGAAGAACGTCATGCTCCGTTCGACAGTCTTTCAGACGCCGGGCGTGCCGCTCGCGGAGGCGGATAGCAAGTTCATCCTCGTGAGCCCCACCACCATCGCCAAGCTGTCCGCCGTTGAAGAGCCCGTGCTGCGGCAGTTCCTGTCGAAGTACGCGACCGAAGCGGCGGGTTGACTGTCGTGAGGGGCACGCCTCACACAGCAGACAGGATGCGCTGCGACTTCGGTTTACCAAGCTCGCGGATCCCGCACGACTCTGCACAGCCAAGAGCGGAGCGCAATCTAACTCCACGCCGCACTCGGACGCGCGCGACGTGCTGCCACGCGCAGAGGCCGGCGTGGCGCGCGCCGGTGGGCGTGAACGTTATGCCGCAGAACGTGGCGAACCTTGACATGCCATATTTGGTATAGGCACAATGCGGTATGTGGCGCATCGAGGAGCACCGCCGGGTCGACAAGCAGCTGTCGTCGGCGCCCCGGGAGATCCTCAAGCGCTACGAAAAATGGAAGGACATCGCCATGCTGTCGGGTCCGCCCGGGCTGCGGCTCATCAAAGGCCTCAATGACGAGGCCCTAACAGGAGAGTGGAAAGGTCATCGCTCTTCCCGGCTCGGGCTGCAGTGGCGGATCATCTACCGCAGCGTGCCGGAGCAGCAGCTGTTTCAGGTGATATCGATCACCGCCCATGACTATCGGAGGCCGTAAGTGAGCCAGTTCCACACCGCAAAGAAACGCATCACCGTGTCGGTGGGCGAGTCCGTGCGCATCGTTCGGGAGCTGCAGGGCCTGAGCCAGAACCAGCTCGCGGAGCGCACGGGTATCCCCCAGGCTACCCTCTCCGCCATCGAGAACGATCGTGTTCGCTTGGGCGTCGAGCGTGCCAAGGTGCTCGCAAAGGCTCTCAAATGCCATCCGGCCGTGCTGGTATTCCCGGGATGGGAAGACCATCTTCAATCTGCGGCATAACTTGCTGCTGCAGCCGACGCGCTGAAGCGCGCGGCTGAGCGCCACGTTATACGGCGCAGGCGGCGTTTCCCGAGCCAGGGGCGGTGTCCGCCTTCGACCCAAAGCGGAAACTCAGCTAGATCTAAGCTTCCTCAGTCCGCCGGTTGTGGCCGGATGCAGCGCAGGCGAATGCCCGCTTCTGACCTCCTGCTGGCGACATAAGTCTTGACCCCAATCAAGACTCGTTGATCGGGACGGAGTAGAAGAGAAGTCACCTCGCGCCGCTCGATGAGGAGGAGGAAAAA
>JAOUGR010000461.1 GCA_029857655.1 Gammaproteobacteria bacterium
GCCGCTCGGTATCGACTGAATGAGCATGCGTCATTCGGGAGGCGAACCGATCGTCATCCAGCGCGAGGTTCGCGGGGTGATCGTCCCTGCCGGCGTCGAGGTCAATCTCCGCGCCGGGACCATCGGCTACATTACCCAGTCGCTGGGTGGCAGTTTCACGATCTATGTCGAGGGCAACCTGTTCCGGATTGCCGGTGAGGACGGTGATGCGATCGGCAAGGAACCATTACCCCGCCCCGAATTGCCGCCGGGTGCAACCGATGCAGATTTCAACCGCCTGGTCTGGGACCAATTGCGCACCTGCTTCGATCCGGAGATCCCGATCAACATCGTGGACCTCGGGCTCATTTACGAGTGCACCGTCAAGCCGAATGACGAGGGCACGCGTGACGTGGAGGTCAGGATGACGTTGACGGCGCCCGGTTGCGGCATGGGCGAAGTGCTGGTCGCGGATGTCCGCGACAAGCTGACGATCATCCCGACCATCCGCAAGGCCACCGTCGATCTCGTGTTTGACCCGCCCTGGAATCAGTCGATGATGTCGGAGTCGGCGCGCCTGCAGACCGGCATGATGTGACGCTCAGCCTTCGCCAAGCGACAAGAGTGTCGCGTTGCCGCCAACCGCCGCAGTATTCGTGGTAATGGTCTGTTCAGTCGCGAAGCGCGGCAGGTAATGGGGGCCGCCAGCCTTGGGACCGGTGCCCGACAATCCGCAGCCGCCGAATGGCTGCACACCAACGACCGCGCCGATCATGTTCCTGTTCACGTAAACATTACCGACCCTGGCGCGCATGGCGACGCGGCGGGCCACGCTGTCGATCCTGGTGTGCACGCCGAGGGTCAGTCCGTAACCGCTGTCATTGATCTCGTCGACGACCTTGTCGAGATCGGACGCGGCATAGCGCACCACATGCAATACCGGTCCGAATACTTCCCGCTCGAGGCGCGAGATTCCGTCGATCTCGACGGCGAGCGGCGCAAAGTAATGACCACGTCGCAGTCCCGCCGGCAACGGCGCGCGGTGCTGCCAGCGCGCCCCGGCGACGATGGCGCTGGCGTGCTCCTCGAGCAAGGCCAGTGAGGCCGCGTCGATGACCGGGCCGACGTCGGTGGAAAGCAGCGCGGGATCACCGACCACCAGCTGGTCCATGGCACCGGCCAGGAGCTCCAGCACCCTGGGCGCGATGTCCTGCTGCACGTAGAGCACGCGCAGCGCCGAGCAGCGCTGCCCTGCAGAATTGAACGCCGACTGCAGTGCGTCATTGACCACCTGCTCGGGCAATGCCGAACTGTCCACCAGCATCGCGTTTTGCCCGCCGGTCTCCGCGATCAGCACCGCCAGCGGCCCGTCGCGGGCTGCAAGCGCGCGGTTGATCAGGCGCGCGGTGTCGGTGGAACCTGTGAATACGACTCCTGCGATGCGCGGATCGGCAACCAGGGCGCTGCCGACCGTGGAGCCCGGTCCGGGTACCAGGTGCAGCACGTCTCCAGGAACACCCGCCCGGTGCAGCAGGCGCACCATCGCCGCGGCGACCTGTGGCGTCTGGGCAGCGGGCTTCGCGATAACGCCATTGCCGGCGGCAAGGGCCGCCGCGACCTGGCCGGTGAAGATCGCCAGCGGGAAATTCCACGGACTGATGCAGGCGAAGACGCCGCGCCCACGCAAGCGCAGGCGGTTCGATTCGCCGGTGGGGCCCGGCAACGCAAGCGGCTGCGCAAACTCCAGCTCGGCCCGGTACGCGTAATAGCGCAGGAAATCGACGGCCTCGCGGACCTCCGCGATCGAGTCCGGCACAGACTTGCCGCCTTCGGTGACGCAGATGGCGGTGAAGCGCGCTGCCTCCCGTTCAAGAGCGGCGGCCGCTTCGCGGAGGATGGACGCGCGTTCACTCGCTGGCCTGCGGTCCCATCCAGGCTGGGCCGAGTCGGCGAGCCCCAGCGCGGTTTCCGCCAGTGCGACATCTGCCTCCGCCACTTCGCCCGCGACGCGTTCCAGGTCTGCCGGGCACATGATCTTCCGCAGGCGCCCGCTGTGCTCGCGTCCGCCGACGATCGGCGCCGCGACCAGGGGCTCCGCCATCGCCTGGCGGCAGGATTCCGCGAGGCGCTGCTGCTCGCGGCCGTCGGCCAGGTTGATGCCGGCGGAATTGGCGCGCTCGGATCCGAACAGCGCCACCGGCAACGGAATGCGCGGGTGGTC
>JAOUGR010000110.1 GCA_029857655.1 Gammaproteobacteria bacterium
GCCGCGATGCGCGCGGTCGCATGGTACACGGGGCTCCTCGCGCAGACGCCAACATTCACCAACGACGCAGCCCAGCTCGTCGAGGCGTTGCGTGCAACTGCAGCGGACGATTCGCAAATTCGTGCACTGGCTGACGCTGCCTCAACTTGGATAGGATCCCTGAAGCCGCCGAAAGACGCCGCCACGATTCCAGTCTCGAAATCGACATTCACTACTGGCGCGTTAAACGGAGTGATCGCGCGGACACCAGACCAGGTATTGGCTGCGCGCTGGTGTGATACGGCAAGCGTCGTCGATGGATCGAGAATTCCCGATCCGCCAGCTGAACCCAACAGCGCAGTGGCAGCGCTTGCAGCATGCTTTAGAGGCGAGGTTAGTATCGCGGTTCACGACGCGCGCGACCTGCACTTCCAACGCTACATCCCCATCATCAAATCGGAGGACACGGACCAGGAGAACATCGACGCCATCCTTCTGTTCAGAAACCTCGCCGTTATTTCGATAGGGCGGCGCTACCCGGATCCTTCGCTAGACAGCCTCGTCTCCGTCGATTTGCGCACCGGCGCCGTAATGGCCCGCTCGAAATGGATTTTGCAGACGGACCCGATGCCGACAAAGGCGATTGCATGCCTAGGTTCGGCGTGCGTCGAGTTGGACCCGAAAGCACTTCAGCCCGGCACTTCGCCAATAGCGGACGGCGTCGCACTGGATTCCGCACCACCATCATCCGCAGTGGAGCCCCCCGGAAGCCCGTACATCTTTGCTTGGCGAGATGAGCGACTCGAAGCGCGCGATCGTGTTTCGAATGAGTTCGTCTGTGCCTGGCCCGTCTTTCTGAAGGGTCGCGTGGTGGGACTTTTTCACAATCCTCAGGACAACACGCTTGTCGTCGAAGGAACGAGTCACTCGCTGGACGACCTCACACCGTCCGCGATTATTAGCGTACCAACTCTGATTGCGCGATCACAAGACTGCGGGCGCGAGACAGCCAAGAACAAGGCCGCGCTCGATCAGGCGATACGAACACTTCAGTAGAACGCCCAATTCCGGGGTTCAGCGCACCTGCCCATCTAACCAACCGGGCTGACAAGTAACGCGGATGGGCTAGCGAACGTTCCCTACGATTTCCGCACCCACTTCGCCGAGCGCCCTTTACCGGTAGAGGCAATCAGTCCCTCCCGACTCAACTCGCGTAACACAAGCCGGACGGTTTGCCGGGAAACATTGGGGCAATCCGCTTCGATTTCGGAGATCGAGAACGGTACCTGCTTTGCCAGCACGACCGCCCTCACCTGCTCCGACTTGGAACCCCTGCGCTTCCTGACCTCTTCAACGCGCTCTTCGAATTCGCGATATGCGCGGAGCAACACGCCCCAAAAGTAGTTCAGCCAGGGGTTCGGATCGTGCCGGCCTTCATGCCAGCCCTGCGAGCTGGCCTCCAGCGTCTCGTAGTAGCCTTCTTTCGTCTGCTCGTACACGCGCTCGATACTGATGTATCGGCCTACTTCATAGCTGAAGTGGTACAGCAGCATCAACGTCAGCAGCCGCGCCATGCGGCCGTTGCCGTCCGTGAACGGATGGATGCACAGGAAATCCAGGATCGCCAGCGGGACGACGATCAAGGAATCCAGCTTGGGCATCTGCACGGCCGAGGCGTAATTGGTTGCGAGCTGTTCTACCGCCATCGGCGTCAGGTGCACCGGTACCGGCTTGAACCGTACGCGGGAGGTTCCATCGGGCCGACACTCGACGATGTCGTTGTCGGTCGACTTCCACCGCCCGCCTGGATTCGGCATGTATTGGTAGAGCATGCCGTGCAGCTGCAGGAGCACGTTTGGGGTGAACGCCATCTCCCGCCCGGAATCGTGGATCAGCGCCAAGGCGTCGCGGTAGCCCGCGACTTCCTGTTCCGAACGGTTGCGGGGCTGGGCCTGGTGGACGACGAGCCGCCGGATGCGGTCCAGGGGCACGTTCACGCCCTCCAGTCGGTTCGAGGACTCGCTGGATTCGATCTTGGCGACCTCCAGCAGCCCTGCGAGGGCTTCCGGGGCCTGCCGGTAGTGGAGCTCCTGCCGGCCCCTGAATTCGCCGATGGCCCGCAGCGTGGCGGCCTGTTCGGGGTCGAACCGGAGCCCAGTCAGGAATTGCGCGGTCAGGGAATGCACGCTCGCCCCCGGAATCGCCGAATGGGGTAATCATAACCATAAATAGGGTTAAATTTACAAGATAACCCCATTTATAGGTTACGAATCACCTCGTTCGAGCAAGCGATCGCTCTTGCCGCCGATCCCGCATGCCCTCGGTCAAGGCCAGCGCCATCCATTCGCGCTCCGTCCGGGGCGGCGGCATGCTCGAAACGAAACGCTCGACTTCGTCCGCAAGCCCCACATTGCCCGCCGCCCGAAAGGCTTCCTGGACTCGCAACCAGTGCCGAATCACGTCCCGGCGGGTATCGAGAATACGCTTCTTGACCGGCTCGACCCGCATGTTGCCGGCATGCAGAGCTGCCGCAACGGATTCTGCGCGCGCGCGCATGTGGGTCGACCGACCTGCGCGCATCGCCCGATAAATGCCGTCGCTCTTCTGACGCTTGGTCACGCCCCGCACCGCTCGCTCCGTCGCGTTCGCCGCGATGCCCTGCGCCCGCAGGTGGCTGGCAAAATTTCGCCGCCACTCCCGCAAGGTCTCCTTGCGAATGTTGATCCGCCTCCCCTGCTCACTCATGGCCTTCACGACCAGGTGGACATGCGGGTGGGGCTGGTCGGTGTGCAGCACCAGGGCATATCGATGCTTCAACGCAAACTGTTCCCGGGCAAATGCGCGGCTCGCTTCGAGCACGCCTGCTGCCGGCGCGCCCTTCGGCATCGACAGGACGATGTTGTGTACCAGCTTGGCCGGCTTGCGGCCTGAAGCGCCGCGATAGGGGGATCGTGACTCCGCGGCATCCAGATCCAGCTCCCAATCTGCAATCAGCGCCTTTTCCGCCTCCTGCCCCCTGATGTGCTCGCCGTGATCGGTCTCGATCTCGAACTCCTGACGACCGATGTACTTGAAATGGGCAGCGACCGCCTTGGCACTCTGGCCGCCACCGGAAATCTTGACCATCACTTCCGGGGCATGCCGGACGGTGCGCGTGATCTGTTCGATCTGAGCCGGCAGCAGCCGCAGCTCCTGTTCCGAGCGAGCTCTGCGCCCGTAGCTCACAATGTCCAGGAACGGACGGTCGCTGTGCGCTCGTGAATTACGATGCGGCATCACCGGACCCCCAGCTTGCGAGATTGGTGCTGACGTAAGCCCGAATGTGGCCATGGAGCGCTTCGCAGGCTCTGAGCAAGCTCAGCAGGTTGTCCCGGCTCACCGCGATGCCCGACCTGCCTTGATGGGTCGCATGGGCGATCTGGTTCAAGTTGCGACCGATCGCGGCCAGCTCGCGGGTGGATTGGCGGATCGCTCGCAGTTCCGCCTCTGGCAGCGGAGTCAGGGCTCGCAAATGAGCGCGGAGCAGGATGGAGGCATAGGTCGCCGGCGCCAGGCAACGGGCAGCAGAACGTGCCTGGAGCAGCTGTCGGTCACCGCGCGTCAGGCGGACATACAGGCGCGCCTGACGTGCAAGTCGATCATCATCATCATCAGCAGCAGCATCACCGACAACCGCCGCACCAGCGGTCTGCAGCACGGGAACAAGCATGCGCTTGAGCAGCGCGGACTCTGTTAGCTGCTGGCGCTCTGCCGCTGCACGAAGTGCCGCTTTCGTCGCCCGCGACACGCGACACTGGATGAAGGCTTCGACTGCCATGAGGCACATCGTGTGACAGCAGCGGCTGAAAGCCTATCCTGCGATTCGTGGTACATTTCTCTGAAACCTCACGTGCACCATGGCAACTGCCCCGCGGGCAACGCTCGAGCGCATGGCGGAGCTGGAAGCGCGCATCGCGACATTAACCCAGGAACGGGTCAAGACTGAGCGCTTGGCCACCGAAACAGTGCTACGCGCGCCCGTGGCCGGCGAAGTTCAGCAACTCGCCTTACACACCGTTGGCGGCATTGCCAAGGCGGGTGACACCCTGCTTGTCATCGTGCCCGACGGGCCCGCGCTCGAGGTCGAGGCATTGGTGCTCAACAAAGATATGGGATTTGTTCGCGAAGGTCAGCCCGCCGCTGTCAAGCTCGATGCATTCCCGTTCACGCGCTACGGATCGCTGCAGGGCGAGATCGTGTCGGTAAGCGAAGACTCCGTGCCGCACGAACGGTTTGGGCCCGTCTATCCCGTGCGCGTGCGCATCCATCGTAATGACATACGCGTAGACGGCCGGACCGTGCGCCTCAGCTCTGGCATGGCGGCAAGTGTCGAGGTTTGAACCGGCGCGCGAAGGATAGTCGATTTTCTGCTGTCGCCCGTCGCCAAAGCGACCAATGAAAGTCTTAGGGAAAGGTAACCATGACGCCGATTTACAGGAAGTTCTGGCAATGGCTGACAAGCGGCGATGCACCGCGTTACATCGGTCACATCGCGTTCGGTGCGGTTACTGCAATTCTCCTGGCAGCATGTGGGCGCAGTGATGTCGGTCCCTGGAAGGAAGAAGTCAAGCTTTCAGATGGTCGAATCATCGTAGTGGAACGATTCGAGACATTCGAAGTTAAGTCGCCCATTGGTGGCCCCGGGAGCGCGTTCATCGAGGAGGCGCGAATTAAGATCGTGTGGCCGGTTGAGTTGGCAACTGTGCCAGAGCTCGTCATGACCTACCGGCCGGTCATTCTCGATTACGACGCCGTCAACAACCGCTGGTTCGCGATTGGAGTAGACGATGACGCTTGCGGGAGCGAGCCCTTCAAAGCCGGCCACATGGATTCTACGGGTAGAGTCAATCTTCACCCCAACTTTGAGTTCCGGCTCATCGACAACAACTGGCGCAGTGTCGAGATGGAATTAGAGCGATTAGGCCGGCCGGCCAATCTGCTGATTCGGCGTTCGACCGTAGATCAATTTGAAGTTGTGCCGCTAAGTGAGAAAGCAAGGCAAGATTCCGACACCGCACTTCCAAAATTTTATCGCCAGATCCAACCTTACATTAGCTGTTAGGTGACCGAGTCAGTGGAAAAACCGCAACGCACGGGAGATGCAACGTGACGACAATATCAGAGTACGCGCTGCTCTCGATGAGAGCTTACAGGCGGCAACCGAGCAACGTGGCACCGATTCCGGATGAGGGTTTACGGGAGAGATAACGATGATTGACTCACTAGCTGAGCGAGCAGCTTCGTACGTTGCGAGCATCCAGAAACGCGGCTTGCCACTGATCGCAGTTGCCGTGTGTTTCGGACTAATGCATGTCGGTTGTAGTGACAGTAGCGACGACTCACTTGGTCCATGGAGGGAGGAAATCAGGCTCTCGGACGGTCGGGTGATAGTAGTCGAGCGTGTTGAAAGCTTTGATGTAAAAACGCCAATCGGTGATCCCGGAAGTGCTTTCGTCAAAGAGGCTCGACTCAAAATTGTGTCCCCGAAAGAGCTGGTCTGGATGCCGGAACTCGTCATGAGCTACCGGCCAGTCATCTTCGATTATGACCCGGTCAACAATCTGTGGTTTGCAATCGGGGTCAACGACCATGCCTGTGGGGGTGCCGCATTCAGAGATGGTCACATGAACGCGCGGGGCACGATCAACCTCCATCCGAACTTCGAGTTCCGTCTTGTCGATGACGCTTGGCGAAGCGTCGAGGTCGGACCGGAACGCATGGGCCTGCCGGCCAATCTGTTGATCCAGCGTACGACCGTCGATCAGTTCGATGTGGTGCCGCTTGGTGAGAAAGCGCGGGTCGACTTTGACAATCGAGTTCCCAAGCAATTTCGGCGAATTGAACCGCATATCGGGTGCGGCTAACTCCATTCCAATAAACGCTCATTTGTAAGATAGGGAGATGTCCGTGACACAGCTTTCCGAGTATGCACTGCTCGCGATGCGCGCCTACGATCGACAAGACGATAATCAAGCCCCGTTGCCACAACATTGGACAATCTACGACACCAGTTCAGACGACTCCGTCGATTTTCTCGCGTGGGCCACGCACTACGTCGACCAACTCGACCGCTATCACGTACCCCGCACGACACCGACCTGATCGACGAGAGTCTACGGCGACATGGAATCGAGGAGGGTGTGCGCCAAACGCTCAGCCGCCTGATGGGGCGACACTGGCAGGAAGCCTGGGAAGATCGGTGAGACCATTGATCGATCGGAAGAGTTGAAGCTTTTTTTCCGATGAGGAGACGTAAAGGAGACAAGCACTTTCCGCTATCGGCAAGTCATTGATGCTCAAATCGATTTAGCGATCGTCGGTCCAGTCCATCATCGGGGCAACCGAGAGTCTGTGGTCGGGTGGTCGGGCGTCCGTCATGCGCCCGTATTCTAGCGAGACCCTACTGCGCGGGACGACTGGCGGGCGGCAGAGGCGGCGGAATGATTGCAGCTGACATCTTGCGCCGGTGCGGGAACTTGCTGAGCGGCGCCGGGCGGCCGCACAGGAATCCCTGCGCGTAGCCGACACCAATCTGACGCAGCGTCTCGAGCACTTCGGGCGTCTCAACACGTTCCGCCACCGTCTCGATGCCGATTGCCTTGCCGATCTGCACGATCGCTTCAACCATGGAGCGATCGATAGGGTCATGGGCCACGTTCTGCACGAACTGGCCATCGATCTTCAGGAAGTGCACCGGCAATGTGCGCAGGTAGTTGAATGACGACAGGCCGCTGCCGAAGTCATCCAGCGCGATAAGGCAGCCACGGCTCGCCATTTCGCGCATAAGGTAACTCGCGTGTCCCAGATTGGTGATCGCTGCCGTCTCGGTGACCTCGAAGCACAACACGCCCGGCGTCGGCTCGTGCGCCTCGAGCGTCTCGACCAGGAACTCC
>JAOUGR010000111.1 GCA_029857655.1 Gammaproteobacteria bacterium
TCCTGTTGCACGACAAGATCGCTCTCGCTTGCGACCCAGGCGAAATCGCCACTGACGCGGGCCGTGCGCCGTCCGGGCATTTGCTGCGCGGTGCTCAGGAACTCAGCGTCGTCCTTGGCATGATGCGCCAGGTATTCTGCAGCGGAATGCTCCGCGCCGCCGCTCTCCAGGATGATGACATCCTGGTCGAGCTCGGCGCCGGCCTTGTCCAGCTCACCAGCCACCAGCGCCGCAAAGAAACGGTCGACAGTCGCCGCAGCGGCCTGTGCCGCATCGGGCACGTCAATCTGCGGTGTGTGGGCCAGCGCGGAGCCAGGAATCATGAAAAACGCCGTGAGTGTCATTGCGACGAAACGGATCATGTTGAATTTCTCCCTCAGTCCTCGTGTACGTGTTCCGAGCCGTCAGCGTGGACATGGACCGTCGCGCTTTCTTCCCGCGCGTCATTGGCGTCGGCTTGCCCATGTGTGTGTCCCTCGCTGGACACGACCAGTTCGTGGTAGCCGGCCTCCGACATCTCGGGCAGCTTCCGAATAAAGGCCACCATGCCCCAGATGGACGCATCGTCCATGCTCTTCCCCCAGGCGGGCATGCCGGTCATCTTGATGCCGTGCTTGATGACCCAGAATGCTTCCGCGGGATCTTCAATGTGTTCCATGGTCAAGTCCGGAGGCGCCGGATAAAGGCCCATGCTGAGCTCGGTGCTGTCTTCCCCGGGCTCCAGATGGCAACCGTCGCACATCGCGTCGTAGTTTCCCGCGCCGGCCCGAATCAGCGATTCATCGTCGAGATCCGGCATGTCGGCCCCGGATTGCCGCGCCGCAATCGAGCGGTCGCGCAGGGTCTCCACCAAGTCCTCGGTCAATGGCCAGTGCGGTTCGTCCGCTGCGATGTTGTAGCCGCCGGACCAGATGATTCCGCCCACAGCCATCACGACAAGCAGCAGCAGCGCCAGCAGCCAGGTAATCAGTTTCATCGTTCCAACCTCGGGTTTCCGGATGTATTCCGGTGCAATTATATGCCCTGCGGCTCTGCTGGCGCCTTGTGTGCCGGATTGAGACAATCGCCGGGTGAACTCCGAACGCGATTTCGTGCTGCATAGCTGGTGCGTCCCGGCCGAATGGAACGCTCCCACCGTGATCGGCGGGCGCGGCGCCAGGCTGTTGCTCGAGGACGGGCGCGAGCTCCTCGACATGAGCAGCCTGGTCGAATGCAGCAATCTCGGTCACCAGCATCCGCGCCTCGTCTCCGCGATCCGTGACCAGGCTAGACGGCTCAGCTTCGTTACCAGCGCCTGGGGTGCGGAACCCCGCCGAACGCTGGCACAGCGGTTGCTCGAACTCTCAGGCTTCGAGGGCGGGCTCGTATTCTTCACGCTGGGCGGGGCCGATGCCAACGAGAATGCCGTGCGTATCGCGCGGCTGGCGTCAGGCAAGGCGCGCGGGCTCATCGTCACGCGCGATCGCTCCTATCACGGCGCAAGCTACATGGACATGGCGCTCTCGGGCGATGCGCGCACGGCGCACCAAGTGGACGCGGAATCCTGGGGTGTGCGCCATGTCCCGCCTCCGTATTCCTATCGCTGTCCCTTCGCCAGCCGTTCGCCACATGACTGCGGGGACAAAGCTGCCGCAGCCGTCGCTGACTGCATCGACACCGAGGGCGCAAATAGCGTCGCCGCCGTGCTGATGGAATCAAATGCCGGCAGCAATGGCATCGTGGCACCGGACAGCTATTGGCCACTGCTTCGCGAGCTGACGCGCGAGCGCGGCGTGCTGTTGATAGCCGACGAAGTCATGAGTGCTTTCGGGCGCTGCGGCGAGTGGTTCGCCTGGCAACGCCACGGCGAGCAGGGCCGTCCGGACATCATGACGCTTGCGAAAGGCCTGACGGGCGCGGCCGTGCCGCTCGGCGCTGTCGTGATGAGCGCCGCGATTGCGCGACGCATCGAGCACCAGATGTTTTATGGCGGACTGACCTATAGCGGTCATCCGCTGTCCTGCGCGGCCGGGCTCGCCGCGCTGGATGCCTACCGCGATGAAAATCTGATTGAACGTTCGCGCAGGCTGGGCGCCAGCCTGTTCGAGGAGTTACGGAAACTTCAATCACGCCATGCAGTCATCGGTGAGGTGCGCGGCGGCCACGGTTTGTTTGCCGTCATCGAGCTCGTCGCCGATCCTGTGACACGCGCGCCGCTCGCGCCGTGGCCGCAACAATCGGATCAGCAGCGTGCCCTGCTGCGTGCGGCGCTCGATGAGGGGGTTTCCTTCGGCTCGCGTGGCAACCTGCTGATCATCGCGCCACCGCTGGTGATTGACGAAGGCGATCTGGCCGCGGCTCTCGCCTTGCTCGATCGGCTGCTTGGCCGGTTTTTTCCTTCCCCCAGGACGGAGCAGATCAAATGAGTTTCAGACTGACATACGCCACCATGTTCAATCCGCCAGAAGCGATGCACGAACGCTTTGAGCGCTCGCTCGCCAAAATTCGCGGCGAACTTGGGCGCACCCAGAAATTGTTCATCGGCGGCCGTGACCAGGACGCCAGCACGCACGAGGAGCGCGTCAGCCCCATCGATCACAACCTGAAACTCGGCCGTTTTCCGATGGCCCAGTTGCAAGACGTCGATGCGGCGCTCGCCGCGGCATCGAAGGCGTTCCCGGCCTGGCGCGCGACGCCGGTGGCCGAACGCGCGCGATTGATGCGTTGCGCAGCCGACATCATGGAAGAACGTGTCTACGACATCGCCGCAGCGCTGGTGCTCGAGGTCGGCAAGAACCGCATGGAGGCGCTAGGCGAGGCGCAGGAGACGGTGGACTTCTTTCGCTGCTATGCGGACGACATCGAATCGCATCATGGCTACGAAGTCGAGCTGCCGAACGACCCGCTCGAGGGTTTCGTGTCGCGCAACCGGAGCGTGCTGCGTCCCTATGGCGTGTGGGCCATCATCGCGCCCTTCAATTTCCCCATCGCGCTTGCCGGCGGGCCCGCGTCAGCCGCGCTGGTGGCCGGCAACACGGTTGTCGTGAAGTGCTCTTCCGACACGCCCTGGGCGGGCCGCTGGCTCGCCGATTGCATCCGTGATGCGGGCCTGCCGCCCGGGGTCTTCAACTTTGTCTCCGGCTCAGGTCCCGCGGTCGGCGAGGCGCTGGTTGCGGACGCGCGCACGGCTGGCGTCACATTCACGGGTTCGGTCGCCATCGGCCGCACCATCCTCGGCGCCATGGCAACGGGAAAATACCCGCGGCCCTGCATCGCGGAGATGGGCGGCAAGAATCCCTGCATCGTGACGGAGCGCGCCGATCTCGATCGCGCGGCGAGCGGAATCCTGCGCTCCGCCTACGGCATGGGCGGACAGAAGTGCTCGGCAGTGTCGCGCCTCTATGTGCACGAGGCTGTAGCCGAAGACCTGCTCGCGCGAATCGAGAAGCAGATCGACGCAATCCGGATCGGCGACCCCACGAAGCGCGAGACCTGGCTCGGCCCTGTGGTCAACGCCAGGGCGCACCAGAACTACGCACGCTATGTCGGCGAATTGCGGGCGGCAGGAGCGAAACTTCGCCGCGGCGGCCGTGTGCTGACGGACGGGGACTTCGCGCGCGGTTACTACGTCGAACCGGTGCTTGCCGAGGCCCCGCCCGAACATCCTCTGTGGCACCACGAAATGTTCCTGCCGATCCTGATGGCGCAGCGTTATCGCGATCGCGATGCCGCCATGCGCCTTGCCAACGACACCGACATGGGTCTGACCGCCGGCGTATACGGTTCGGCCGAGGACGTGCGCTGGTTCCAGGAAAACATCGAGGCTGGCGTCACCTATGCGAATCGCGGGCAGGGCGCGACCACGGGTGCCTGGCCGGGTTACCAGCCGTTCGGTGGATGGAAAGGTTCCGGCTCGACCGGCAAGGCGATCGCCTCCTTCTACTACCTGCCGCAGTACATGCGCGAGCAGTCACGCACCGTGGTGGAATGAATGACCGAAATCCTGCCGCTGTCGGAGGCGATCGCGAGGCATGTGCCGGACGGCGCGTCCGTGGCGCTCGAGGGTTTCACGCACCTGATCCCTTTTGCGGCCGGGCACGAGTTGATCCGGCAGGGCCGGCGCGATCTTCACCTGATCCGCATGACGCCGGATCTCATCTACGACCAGTTGATCGGCATGGGGGCTGCAAGGCGCCTGACCTTTTCCTGGGGCGGCAATCCCGGCGTCGGCTCGCTGCACCGCCTGCGCGATGCGGTCGAGAAAGACTGGCCGCGCCCGCTCGAGATCGACGAACACAGCCATGCCGGTATGGCCGCGGCCTATCGTGCTGGTGCCGCGCGACTTCCCTTCGGATTGCTGCGCGGCTACATCGGCACCGACCTTCCCGCACACAACCCGAATATCCGTCGCATCCACTGCCCGTACACGGG
This sequence comes from Gammaproteobacteria bacterium, assembly GCA_029857655.1. Taxonomy (GTDB): domain Bacteria; phylum Pseudomonadota; class Gammaproteobacteria; order Steroidobacterales; family Steroidobacteraceae; genus SCUD01. Next base: position 4,411 of record JAOUGR010000111.1, read on the forward strand.
CGAAGAGCTTGCGACCGTCCCCGCGCTCAATCCTGACGTGACGATCCTGCATGCGCAGCGCGCCGACCGGCACGGCAATGTCGCAATTGAGGGGATCATCGGCGCCCAACGCGAAGCGGCACTCGCCGCCCGGTTCCTCATCGTTACCGTCGAGGAAATCGTGAACGAGTTGCCGCCCGCAATGAATGGCGTGCTGCTGCCGCATTTCGTGGTCGGAGCTGTGTCGCATTGTCCCGCCGGCGCCTGGCCCTCCTACGCGCAGGGTCGCTATGCGCGCGACAACGATTTCTACCTGCGCTGGGACGACATCGCCCGCGACCGCGGCCGCTTCAGCGAATGGATGCGGCGGCACGTGCAGGGCACGGCGGATCATCGCGCTTTCATTCAGAGCCTGCGGCGGGCAGCCGCATGAGCGACTATAGCCGTGACGAAATGATGACCGTTGCCGCAGCACGCATGCTGTGGAATGGATGTGTCTGTTTCGTCGGCATTGGCCTGCCGAGCGCGGCCTGCAATCTCGCGCGATTGACCCACGCGCCCGACCTGGTGCTCATCTATGAATCGGGCACGATCGGCACACGGCCCACCGTGCTGCCGCTTTCGATCGGCGACGGCGAGCTTGCGGAAACGGCGGCCTGCGTCGTGCCATTGCCGGATATTTTCAGCGATTACCTGCAGGCCGGGCGTGTCGACGTCGGATTCCTGGGCGCAGCACAGATAGACCGTCTCGGCAATCTCAACAGCACGGTAATCGGCCCCTACGCCAAGCCGCGGACTCGCTTGCCGGGCGCCGGCGGCGCGCCAGAAATCGCGGCGCATGCGAAGCAGGTTTTCATCGTCATGAAAGCCTCGCCGCGAAGTTTCGTCACCGCGCTAGACTTCCAGACCAGCGGCGGGCACTTCGAGGGCCGCAGCAAGAGCGGCGCGCGGGGCGGCGGGCCCGCTGTTGTCGTGACGGATGTCGGCATCCTGAAACCGCAGGCCAGCGGCGAATTCGCGCTGGCGGCGGCTTATCCAGGCATACCGGCGGACGAAGCGCGCGCGGCAATCGGCTGGAAGCTTGCGATCGCGCCGCAGCCAGAGACAATTGCGGCACCAACGGCGGTGGAACTCGCGGCGCTGCGTGCGCTTCAGGCCCGTACCGCGGCCGCACATCGGGAACCAGTGAGGCTACCCATCCAATGAAAAACCAGAACCTGAAGACCGAACTGCCCGGGCCAAAAGCTCGCGCGATCATCGAGCGCGACAACAAAGTCGCCTCGCCTTCATATCCGCGCGATTACCCGTTCGTGATGTCGCACGGGCGTGGAACCGAGGTCTGGGACGTGGATGGCAATCGTTTTCTCGATTTTGCCGCGGGCATCGCTGTCTGCGCGACCGGGCACGCGCATCCCCGTGTCGTCGCAGCCGTGCGCGAAGCGGCCAGCAAGTTTCTGCACATCTCGAGTGACTACTGGCACGAGGAAATGACGGCGCTCGCGGAACGTCTTTCGGCCATCGTGCCGCTCGGCGAGCCCGGCATGTGTTTCTTCTGCCAGTCTGGAACCGAATCCGTCGAGGGCGCGTTGAAGCTTGCGCGCTATGTCACCAGCCGGCAGCGCTTCATCGCCTTTCTCGGCAGTTTTCACGGCCGCACGATGGGTTCGCTCGCATTGACCTCCAGCAAGTACACCCAGCAGGCCGGATTCGCGCCGGTAATGCCAGGCGTCACGCATGTGCCGTATCCGAACCCCTACCGGCCGCTGTTTGCCGGCAGCGACCAGGGCAAGGCGGTGCTGGACTACATCCGCATGCTGTTTGACCGCAATCTGCCGGCCACTGAAGTCGCCGCGATCGTGGTCGAGCCATTGCAGGGAGAAGGCGGCTACCTGGTGCCGCCGGACGGCTTTCTCGCGGGGCTGCGGGAGATCTGCGACGAGCACGGAATCCTGCTGGTATTCGACGAGGTGCAGTCCGGCATCGGTCGCACCGGGCGGATGTTCGCTGCCCAGCATTCCGGCGTGACGCCGGACATCATGACGCTCGCCAAGGGCCTCGGTTCCGGCCTACCGATCGGCGCCGTGGTCGCGAAGCAGAGCATCATGAAGAAATGGAAGCGCGGCGCCCACGGCAACACATTCGGCGGCAACCCCTTGTGCTGCGCCGCGGCCAACGCGACCGTCGACCTGGTGCGCGAACAATATGTCGCGAATGCGGCAAAGGTCGGTGCGCATTTCATGAAACGGCTCGGCGAGCTCAAGCCGGCCTATCCTTGCATCGGTGACTTGCGCGGACTCGGCCTGATGATCGGCGTGGAAATGATCGAGAAGGACGGATCGCCTGCGCGCACGCTGGTCGATCGCCTGCTGCATCGCGCCTATCACAACGGCCTGCTGCTCCTGTCCTGCGGCGTCAGCACGCTGCGCTTCATGCCGCCCTTGTGCGTGACCGAGGCAGAGGTGGACGAGGCGATGCCCTTGTTGCGACAGAGCCTGGACGAGACGCTGGCCGGAAAG
>JAOUGR010000112.1 GCA_029857655.1 Gammaproteobacteria bacterium
AGTGCAGGACCCAGGCCGGTACCTCGCGCCAGCCCCGGGTAAGTTGCGCATCCAGTTCGCGCCAGCGTGGCTCGAGCCGCTCGACCAGCGCCCAGAAGCGCCGCGAATGATTCATGTGGCGGGTGTGGGCGAGTTCGTGGAGCAGCAGGTAGCGCACGACTGCGGCCGGCTGAAACACCAGGCAGGCATTCAGGCTGATTGTTCCGCGGCGCGAGCAGCTGCCCCAGCGTGTGCGCTGCCGCCGGATCTGGGCACGCGTGTAAGACAATCCGCATTCCGCGGCGAGCCGCTCCAGTTGTGGCACCAGAATCGAGTGCGCATGCCGCAGCGTGAATCTTTGCAGCGCATGGCGCAGCAGCGCGACACGCGACAGATCGCCGATCAGTAGCAGTCGATCACCATCCACGACCAGCCTGGGCGCTGCCTGCGCCTCGACATACTCGACGCGCCAGCAAGCGCCGCTTGCCTGGAATCGTATTTCCACCGGCAAGCCAGTCCCGGTCGCGGCTTGGAGTGGCCGGTATTGCTCCACCTTGCGTTCGATCCACTGGCGGTAGCGCGCGACGAACAGTTCTACCGCACGCGGGCCCGTGCCCTGCGGCACCACGATCTCGACTCCACCACCGGGAAACACGCGCACAGTGAGCCGGCGGGCGCGCTGGCTTGCGCGCACGCGCCATGCGGCGTGATCGCCGTTCGCTGTTTCGAGCAGCCCGAGTTGCGCAGCTTGTGCGGCCTGGACGTTCATAGGGTCGCCGCGAGGCGCGAACCCTCGTCGATGGCACGACGGGCGTCGAGTTCGGTGGCGAGCTTCGAGCCCCCAATCAGTTGCGCGCGGAATCCGGCAACCTCGATGCCATTCACCAGCTCGTGCTGCGGCTCCTGGCCCGCACAAACGACGACGTTATCCACCGCCAGCAGCCGCCGCTCCGCGCCGACGGTAATATGCAGTCCGGCATCATCGATGTGCTCGTAGCTCACACCCGCCATCATGCGCACGCCGCGCCGCTTCAGTGCAAGCCGATGCACCCATCCCGTGGTCTTGCCGAGGTCGCGGCCAGGCGGGGTTGGCTTGCGCTGCAGCAGCCAGATGGTGCGCGGCATGCTGCCTGCCAGGTCCGCTGCGTCGGTGAGGCCGCCGCGTTTTCCGAGCGCCATGTCGATGCCCCACTCACGCATGAATGCCGGGATGTCGACGCTGGATGGCGGGTGCGCGGCGTCGTGGCTCAGGTACTCCGCGACGTCGAAGCCGATGCCGCCGGCGCCGATGATCGCGACCGATGCGCCGACGGGCCTGCCGTGCAGCAGGACATCGATGTAGGTCAGGACTTTCGGATGCTTGAGGCCATCGATCGCCGGCAGGCGCGGCAGGACCCCCGTCGCCAGCACGATCTCGTCGTATTCACCCGCGGTCAGCTCGGCGACGGTAACGCGACGTGACAGCACGAGCCTGACGCCGGTCAATTCGATCTGGCGCGCGTAGTATCGAAGCGTCTCGTGAAATTCCTCTTTGCCCGGAATGACCTTGGCCATGTTGAACTGGCCGCCGATTCGGTCGGACGCCTCGAACAGCGTGACCTGATGGCCGCGGCCGGCGGCAACCGTGGCGCAGGAGAGCCCCGCGGGCCCGGCACCGACCACGGCGATGCGCCGCCGCGCGGCTGCCGGACGGTAATTCAATTCGGTCTCGCGTCCGGCGCGCGGATTGACGAGGCAGCTCGCGACCTGGTTCTCGAATACTAGATCGAGGCAGGCCTGGTTGCAGGCGATGCAGGTGTTGATCTCATCCGCCCTGCCCTGGGCGGCCTTGCGCACGAATTCCGGGTCGGCCAGCAGCGGCCGCGCCATCGAAACAAGGTCGGCATCGCCGGCTGCCAGCAGCTTTTCCGCCACGGCCGGATCGTTGATGCGGTTGCTGGTGACCAGCGGGATTTTCACGCTGTCGCGCAGGCGCCGTGTGACCCAGCTGAAAGCCGCACGCGGCACCATGGTCGCAATGGTGGGAATGCGTGCCTCATGCCAGCCGATGCCGGTATTGATGATCGTCGCGCCGGCGCCCTCGACCGCCTGCGCAAGTTCAACGACCTCATCCCAGGAGCTGCCACCCTCGACGAGGTCGAGCATCGACAGCCGGTAGATGATGATGAATGCGGGTCCCACGGCCTTGCGCGTGCCGGCCACGATCTCCAGCGGCAGGCGCATGCGGTTGGCCCAGCTGCCGCCCCAGCCGTCCATTCGATGATTGGTCCTGGTAACCAGGAACTGGTTGATGAAATAGCCCTCGGAACCCATGATCTCGACGCCGTCGTAACCGGCTTCCTGGGCAAGACGCGCGCAGCGCACGAAATCGGCGATCTGGCCGCGGATCCCGCCATCGGACAGCGCGCGTGGCGTGAACCGCGAGATCGGCGCCTTCAGGCGCGATGGCGCGACGGCAAGCGGGTGATAGGCATAGCGCCCGGTATGGAGGATCTGCATGCAGATCCGGCCACCCTCCCCGTGCACCGCGCTGGTGACGAGCCTGTGGCGTGCCAGGTGACGCCGGCCGCTCAGGGTGCCGGCGAACGGCTTGGTCCAGCCGGCCGCATTCGGTGCGATGCCGCCGGTGACGATGAGGCCGACACCGCCGCGGGCGCGTTCGGCGAAATAGGCGGCGAGTTTCGGGTAATCATCCCGGCGGTCTTCAAGACCAGTGTGCATCGAGCCCATCAGCACCCGGTTCGGGAGAGTCGTGAATCCGAGATCGAGTGGCGCCAGCAGGTGCGGGAATGGATTCTGCGTCACGCATGCAATGATATAGGATCATCAACCGCATGGAACCCGTGATCCAGGTCCGCGACCTAGTCAAACAATATCCGGGCGTGCGCGCCGTGGACGGCGTGTCCTTCGAGATTCCGCAGGGCATCTGCTTCGGCCTGCTGGGACCGAATGGGGCCGGCAAGACGACGACCGTGGAAATCATGGAAGGCGTCACCGTGCCGACATCCGGGAGAGTGCTCTATCGCGGCGAGCCATTGGGGGCGCGATTCCGGGCGGAAGCAGGGATCCAGTTCCAGAAGACGGCACTGCAGGAATTCCTGACAGTGCGCGAAACGCTGGTGATGTTTCGCCGCCTGTACTCGCATGGTCGCGACGTGGACGACTTGATCAGCCTGTGCGCGCTCGAACAGCTTGTAGCGCGGGACAATCGCAAGCTGTCCGGCGGCCAGCTGCAGCGGCTGTTGCTCGCAATTGCGCTCGTCAACGATCCGCAGGTGTTGTTTCTCGACGAGCCGACGACGGGACTCGACCCCCAGGCGCGCCACAATTTCTGGGACCTGATCCGGGCGATCAAGGCCGAGCACCGGACTGTGGTGTTGACGACGCATTACATGGACGAGGCGTATTTTCTTTGCGATGTCGTCGCGATCATGGATCGCGGCCGGATCATTGCCGAAGGCGCGCCTTCGCGGTTGCTGAAGGAGCATTTCGACGACGTCGTGCTCGAGCTCCCGCATGAAGACTTCAGCGTCGACCCGGCGGCATTTCCGCTGCCGGTGCTGCTGGCGGGCGACCGCGTCGAAATCTCGACGGCGGATGTAGAGGGTGCGCTGCGGGCACTGCTCGATCACGGCGTCTCCGTGCGTCACCTGAAGATCCGGCCTCGCAATCTCGAGGACCTGTTCCTCGAATTGACCGGCCGCGAGCTGCGCACATGAACCTGCGGCGCCTGCTGGCCGTCTGGATCGCTCGCAATCTCGAGTTCCTGCGCGACCGCTCGACGCTGGTGTTCAATTTGATCCTGCCGCTCGGGCTGGTCGTCGCCTTCGCCGTCATCTTCGGGGGTCAACCACAGAGCATCTTCAAGATCGGCGTCGTCGCCGCTCCGGGGCTTGCGCTCGACGCCAGCCTCCATCCGTTCCTCGGTATCCATTACGCGGATTTCTACGCAGTGGATCCGGCGGAAATCGACGCGGCGATCCGCACTGTCGAACGGCACCAGGCGGACTTGCTGCTCGATCTTCGGGCGGCGCCACGCTATTGGGTCAACGCCGATTCCCCGAAAGGCTACCTGGCCGAGAAACTGCTGCTGGAGTCGGGCGGCGCCGCGGTGCAGCGCCAGCCTGTCAGCGGGGCGGCGGTACGTTACGTCGACTGGCTGCTGCCGGGCATCCTGGGCATGAACATGATGTTCAGCTGCCTGTTCGGTGTCGGATATGTCGTCGTCCGCTACCGCAAGTCCGGGTTCCTGCGGCGCCTGTCCGCGACGCCCGTGACGGCACTTGAATTCGGCGCCGCACAGATCCTGTCGCGGCTGATGCTCACGGTCACCGTAACGGTGCTGGTCTATGGCGCGCTGGCGCTGATGATCCCGTTTCGCAACGACGGCAGCGTGCTGTTGCTGCTGGTCACGGCCGTGATGGGCGCGATCTGCATGATTTCGCTCGGCTTCATGGTGGCGGCCCGATTCACCAGCGAGGAACTCGCCAATGGGGTCATCAATCTGGTGTCCTGGCCAATGATGCTGCTGTCCGGAGTCTGGTACTCGCTGGAGGGGGCGCCGAAATGGCTGCGCATGGCAGCGGAAGCTCTGCCATTGACCCAGATGCTGGAGGCCGCGAGGGCGATCATGCTGGATGGTGCCGGCATGGCCGGGATCCTGCCGAGGCTGGCGGCACTTGTCGCCATGACTGTCCTGTTTCTCGCCATCGCGGGCGCCAGTTTCCGCTGGCGCCCGGACTGAGAATTGCCCAGGGGAGCGGCCTCCTGGCGGCCGACTGTGGCAGACTCTCGCGCTCGGGATTAAAGGCAGCGGAAGGGACAATTGGACAAATCCGAACTGCTCAATCAACTGCGTATCGACCGGGGGACGAACGAGGATAGTTTGCCCTCGCGCATCCGCCTGTGGATCGGCCTTGGCACGGGCGTCCTGCTGGCCGGTGCGGCACTGTTCTGGTTCTTTGGCCGCGGTGACGCGATACCCGTTGGCGTGGAAACCGCGCGGGCGATGCCTTCCGTCGGCGGCGGCACATCGGTGCTCGATGCGACCGGGTACGTGACTGCGCGGCGGCAAGCCACGGTGTCCGCCAAGATTACCGGCAAGGTTCGTACGCTGCTGATTGAAGAAGGTCAGAGCGTCGCCGAGGGTGAAATCCTCGCCACACTCGACGATTCCGAGGCGCGCGCCGAGGTTTCCCTGCGCCGGGCCCAGGTCGAGGCAGCCCGGGCGGGGCTTGCCGAGATTCAGAGCGGGCTGGCGAACGCCGAGCGTGAATACCTGCGCCAGCAGGAGCTGGCTGCGCGCAAGTTGACCAGTGTCTCGAATCTCGATGCCGCGAGCACCCAGGCCGAGGCACTGCGCGCGCGACTGGCCAGTCAGAAAAGCCAGGTGAAAGTGACCGAGGAAGCCTTGCACGCAGCCAGGGTCCAGCTCGACAACACGATCGTCCGCGCACCGTTTGCCGGCGTCGTCACGGTCAAGGCGGCCCAGCCCGGAGAGATGATTTCGCCGATCTCCGCCGGCGGTGGCTCGATTCGCACCGGCATCGGCACGATCGTCGACATGGATTCACTGGAAATCCAGGTCGACGTCAGCGAGGCCTACATCAACCGCGTGCAGGCGGGCCAGCCGGTGGAAGCCGTGCTGAATGCCTATCCCGAGTGGCGGATCCCGGCCGAGGTCATAGCGATCGTTCCGACCGCCGACCGCTCGAAGGCCACGGTCAAGGTGCGCATTGCGCTGCGTGCGAAGGATTCGCGGATCGTGCCGGAAATGGGTGTGCGGGTCGCATTCCTCGAGGAACAGCAAGGGTCAACCGCGTCTTCCTCCGCGCCCGCAGTGCGCGGAGTGCTGGTGCCGCCGGCGGCCATCCGCCAGGACGCTGGTGCGGATATCATTTACGTGATGCAGGATGGACGTGCGCAGAGGCGTGCGGTGACGCTGGGTGGTGTGCAGGGAGACGTACGGCAGGTACTGACCGGCGTGTCCGACGGCGAAGCTGTGATCGTAGATGCGCCGGCCACGCTGAGGGACGGTGACGCGGTAAGGGCCAGGGGCGAGGCAAGTCAATGAGCGATGCGATGGTACGGGTCAACAACGTTTACAAGTCGTATGTGCGCGGCAAGCAGACGGTCGAAGTGCTGCATGGCCTCACGCTCGATATTCCCAAGGGTGATTTCGTTGCCCTGATGGGCCCTTCCGGTTCCGGCAAGACCACGCTGCTGAACCTGATCGGCGGACTCGACCGGCCGACGTCGGGAGAAATCCTGGTCGGCGGTGAGCGCATCGACCAACTCACCGGCGGCGCGCTTGCGAAGTGGCGCGCGCGCAATGTCGGATTCATATTCCAGTTCTATAACCTGATGCCGGTGCTTACGGCCGAGCGCAATGTCGAATTGCCGCTGTTGTTGACCGGTCTTTCGGCTGCGCAGCGCAGGAAATCCGTCGCGGTTGCGCTGGAGGTGGTCGGCCTCACCGATCGCGCCCGGCACAAGCCCAGGGAACTTTCCGGTGGCCAGGAGCAGCGCGTGGCCATCGCCAGGGCGCTGGTGTCGGACCCGACCCTGTTGATCTGCGACGAGCCCACCGGCGACCTGGATCGCAAGACGGCGGATGAGATCCTGGGCCTGCTCCAGCTCCTGAACCGTGACCACGGCAAGACCATCGTTGTGGTCACCCACGATCCGAAGGCGGCCGAATTCGCGCGTCGCACGCTGCACCTCGAGAAGGGTCAGCTGCTGGAGCAGGCTGCGGCATGACGCGTACCGGCTTTGTGTTCGCGAATCTGCTGCGCAAGAAGACGCGCACCATCCTGACGCTCCTGTCGGTGGTCACCGCGTTCCTTCTTTTCGGCCTGTTGCAGGCGGTCAACGTGATGTTTTCCGCGGGCGCCGATTTTGTCGGTGCGACCCGTCTCG
>JAOUGR010000113.1 GCA_029857655.1 Gammaproteobacteria bacterium
GGCGCGGCTCTCGGGGCCCGCGCAGCGGCTGATGAAGATCCGCGGCATCGGGCCGACCACGGCGCTGCTCAAAACAGGCCGTTTATAGTGACGCAGTCCTTCCTTCGTTCATCTCAACCGCAGCCGTTGCAGCTATGGCGAAGTCCTTATAGTTTGAGTTCACCTGCGGGCGACAGACGGCGAAGCCGGCTGGCGAACGTCAGGCGCAACGAAGCGTTAGGCGTCGCCGAACGCTGGATGAAACTTGATAACTCCCGAGCGTGCGCCAAGATAGCCATGCTGAAGCTCCAGAACCATGAAGGCCTCGGCCGGTGCATCGTACTCTGACTTGATGCCGAAGTGCGCGGACTGCTGAAAGCCGAAACGCGGGTAGTAGTTCGGGTGGCCAAGGACAACGATTGCGCCAACACCGAGCTGCTGACAGCGCTGCAGGCCAGCACGCACCAGCGCAGAACCAATGCCACTTCGCTGTTGGGTCGGCCTCACCGCCATGGGCGCCAAGCCCATGAGACTCAGCCCAGGATGGCCGCTCAGCGAGACGGGGCTGAACAAGATGTGACCAACGATTTCGCCGTTCTGTTCGGCCACAAGCGAGACAAGCGGCCGCGCGTTGATGCGCAGAGCATCTACAAGATCGGCTTCAACAGAGGTATCGAAGGCGGCGAGGTGCACTCGTCTGACCGCTGGGGCGTCCGCCGACTGCTCAGGGCGAACGACCACGTTGTTGCTCACGACGCCCAACGTTCCGCATCACCTGCCGGCGAAAGCGGGCGAAGCCTGCTGTAGCCGGTCAGGTGCATGCAAGTGTTAGGCGGCATTTTGATTGAGGCAGTGTCTGACCGTCCCCTTGCGACCCGGAGCGGACGGTCAATCAATCGAGCCCGATGCCTTTAGACACCGGTGCGACCGCGGCATCCTTGAACCCTGCTTCATCCAATGCGCGGCGCACGACTCCGGGCGCTTCAGCGGTCTCGATAGATTCCGTGACGTAGGCCAGTGCGGCCGGTCGATCCTTGGGTACCCCACCGCAACACCTTGACGGTGAAATACACCCTCCCGCACGCGCGTGCCGGGCACTTGAGCGGCGACGCCTTCGAAAGTTTCACGTCCCGCCGCCGCCGAGACTAGACCCCGCGCACGGCAATGGCGCCACTGCCGGCATGCAAATCGATGGTCCCGTCCCCGCTGTGAAGGGTCCCGCTGCACGCCTGGGGCGTGCAGGGGGACCCGGGCGGGACCGTGAGGGGAAGATCCGTGAGCGTGATGCTGCCGGTTGCCACCATGGCTGAGAATTGCGCCGAGGTCGCCTGTGGGATCGAAAGATCGATGGTTCCGTTCGCCACGCCGATGTCGATCTGCCCGCCGGAGGGCAACGTCACCGAGGCCGTGATGTTGCCATTCGCCAGCGACAGGAGGGCGTTCCCGACGATCGCGTCGGCCTGAATCCCTCCGTTCACGTTCGAGATCATGCAGTCAGCGTTGAGTGAGCGCACCGTGACGTCTCCGTTGATGGTCGTGACGCTGACATCAAGATGCTCCGGGAGCACGATCGTGTAGTTGACAATGTAGTTGCGACCTGCGGCGAACTGGGGCTGATCCGTCTTGACCAGCACTTCGGTCGCGGAACTGCTGACATCAACCCGGAGCGCGGCGAGCCGGGCGGTAGCGTCCTCAAGTGTGTCGGCCTCGACACGTCTCACACCAGTAATGGCGATAGAAGAAGCTCCGCCAGAGGCGCCGCTCACCGTCACCGTCCCGTTGACCCCTATCAGTCTCAGGGCCGTCTGGTTCGCGACGGTGACGTCGTAAGAGAACGGTTCTTCCACGGCGGGGCGCGTACTAGATCCGCCGTCCCCACCGCCGCCACAGGCCGAGGCGAGCATCAATCCCAGCAGGCAGAACGCTCCGACTGCTCGACGCGTGCGTGTCATGGCAAATCCCTCCATCTTGGCCTAGGCCTTCCTCATTACGGCTTCGCGGCGATCCTTGCCATGACGTGCAGCAGTTCCCCGCGTCCCGTCCCTGAGATATTGAGTCTGAGGCCGCCACGCCCACGGCGGAATCGGCGTGCGCTCCTTGCGCAGCGGACAGGAAATCCGAATCATCTTTTCCCTTGACGGTCACTGGATAGCACGACGGTTCGCCACAGGGATTCTCTTCAGTAGCACGAATTCTCTTACGCTCGATCGATCAACATCGTACTGATCTGCGTCAATTCTTGTCTCAATCGGTGCAGGCGCGGCCGGAGTTGGCCGATAGAGGACACCTTCAGGCCTATGCCCCGAAGCATCCAGTTCCGGCTGACGAGAGTTCAAGAACGCTCGCCAGTTCGCCGCTTGGATCGGCTTGGTGCCGGGGCAGTACTCCACCGGCGGCAGGACGCGACCGGGGCACATCAGCAAGCGCGGAGATGCCTACCTTCGAAACCTCCTCGTACAAGGGGCGCGCTCGGTGCTGCAGACGGCGAGCCTGCATCAGGATCGGCTCTCGCGCTGGGCGCTCGAGCTGCAGGGGCGCCGCGGCTACTACCGCACGCTGGTGGGGATCGCCAACAAGAACGCTCGCATCGCCTGGGCGTTGCTCGCCAAAGACCAGGCGCTGCGCACCCGCTGATCGGCGGCCGCCGGCTTGAGCTTGCCTTCGCGGTAGTCCTTCTTCCACTTGGAGAGCATGAACGGGTGGATATCCAGTGCACGAGCAACGTCCTGCACCTGAATCTCCGGATGACTCGCCAGCCTTACCGCCTGGATCTTGAACTCCAGCGAGTAGCGGTGAACCTTCTTCGGCCCAACCGGTGCTGCCATGAACACCTCCCTCAATCGTTAGGCCGAGGTGTCCACTTTATCGAATGAGGTTCCCTGTCCGCTGCAACGACGGGTTAGGCGGCGGGCCGCTCGCGAGGGAAGGGCTACGCCTCTGTCGTCTCGCTGACACAGAGGCCTCCGATTCGCCACTCAAGAATCCAGTCCTTGGAAGAACGAGTACCACTTGACACTACCTTCGGGCATTCGCCTCGCCATTTCCAGAAGCTGCTGCGACGGTTCGCCATACACAGTGACCGCATGATTGTCGGCGAATTCACCGAAGAGCCTATCCAGCGCCTCACCAATGTGCACGCGGTGTTCAACCAGACCATCCGCGCCCTCGTAGGACTCACGGATCTCGCACTCGGTTTGATCAGCGCTGAGATACCAGTCATAACGAAGCGTCTTCGTGTCCTTTTCCTTTGTCTGTCTGATGCATTCGGACGCTTGTCGCTTGAACCCTGGCAGCTGCCCCTTGCGAACGGTCATACGGGCACTTACTTCGAGCTTCTTCATTACGATTCTCCTTTACGCGATTTGGCGGTCCTTCCGCCGCCTAACGTTCACAGTGAGCAGCGCGCGGCCTTTCGCGCGTCTGCTCGACTGTGCGGTTAGACGGCGATACTACAATTCGTTCATTTGAACTATTTGCTAAACGATCGAAAGAAAGTAAAGGACCGCGATGTTGTAGCCGAAATGGCCGAGCCACGGCATCAGCCAGGATCCCGTTGCGCGTCTGGTTTCTCCGAGCAAAATGCCGATCCAGAGCATGTATGTGCTTTGGAGCAGATAGAAAGTCGCGCCTATCGGGCTTCCAATGAAGATAGGCCCAAGGTGAGCGCAGCCGAAAGCCAGTGCTGTGGCGACAACAGTGGATCGAGCGGTAGCTTTTCGTTGTTCGAGCCACCGGTACATCAGTTGACGAAACAGCAGCTCCTCGATTCCTGTGATGAGCAGGATCGCCGGTACGGACGCCGCGATATCCAATGTCGAGAAGTCGTATGGGAGTGGTATCTTGAAAAATGTAAGAAACCAGGCTGCGGCGACCGCGCTCGCGAGAATCAGACTGAAAAGCACCAGCCAATATCTTTGGAACCGGCCTGGGCGCAGGTTCCAGCCCGGCCGCACGATCCATAGTCCGACGACAACGATGGTAACGAGCGCGATCGCGCTCGCCGCACTTTTCGGAAATACCCACTCTGCGCCCCAAATCAGCCCGCACACGGAGAGTACCGCAGAACCGAAAACCAGAAGCGTCGCGCGATGCATTCATATCCCGTCTAATCGTTGTGTTGTGCCGCGGGCCAGCATGCCGCGCGCTGAGGCACGGCGCTGGCGGCCCGTCGGCACCAACAAAGGGTTAGCCGCCTTCACGCGAGACGGACCCGGAACGAGACTTCTCTCCTTCCAATGACGATGCGCTGCGCCACATATAGACAGAGGCAACCAGCAGCCAGGCGTTCAGGAGTTCGAGCGCAACTCCCCCGATCATTGCGTAGAGAGGATTCGCGAGGGAAAAGCCGGTGTACGCCACGGCGAAGCCGCGGACCACAATGGCGATGCCGAGAGCGACGCCGACCCATCCGAGCCAGCGTGCCCAGCCAGAGGTGTAAATCAGCGCGGCGCCGAAGGTGACGTAGCAGAAGCCCTGCAGCATGCGGAAAGTGCTGTTGAATCCGATCTCCAGGTAGCGCACCGCTTCGGCTGCTGCGAACGCGGGCGATCGGTCAGCATCTGCCGCTGCCGCCCACTTTGCAGTTACGGCCTTGAGAGCCACGGCATCGAGTCCTTGAAGGATCGCCGCGGCAGCAATCGCCGCAGTGGCGAGCGGCGTGCCAAGTCGAACGAATACTCTCGCACGGTCATGGCGCTCCGCAAGCGAGAGACCCAGGCTGATCAGCGCGAGGAACGCCAGGAAAAAGCCATAGGTCTGAATGAGGTGTCCTGTGACCCAGATGTCGCTTTGGGCATACTCGGCGAAGACGCGCGGGTGGTCATCGGGCTTCTCTTGCGACGGGTGGAGTGCACCCGAGAGCACGGTAGCAACTGCGCTCAGCAATGCCAGGGCGGCGCCGATGCGCAAGGTAGTCGCTTGGGCGGCAGGCGTCAGTGAGTAAGGCATATCGGCTTCCTACTGGAGCGATGCGTTGTTAAGGACTTCGCTGTTCCGCAGCGTGTTTGAATTGGGCGAACTAAGGCGGCTAACGTTCGCGGCCACCGGCGCGCGCTCGATGACCTGTGCAAAGCGCACAGCGCGCGCGCGCGTCCCGGTGGGCTGCGCTGTTAGCCTGCATCGATCAAACGACTTCGATCTCGAGGGAGCACGAGGGTGCGTGCCTAACCGTACACCCGACAGGCGAATGCGCATCTGCCCAAGCCACAATCTCTCGCAAAGCGTCCGATTTTGCATTACCGCTGATCTTTACGAGGGTGCGAACCGTTCCCAGGCCGGCTGAGATGCTGTCGTCAAGGCCCAGAAGACCTCGATTGTCAGATTCGCTCTCTACTGTGACCTCTAGTGTCTCCAGCGTTACGCCCAGCTTCGCGGCACGCATTGCGATGACCGTCGCCGTACAAGATGCCAGAGCACTACGCAACAGCCAGCCGGGATTTGGGGCCGACGCCGCACCTCCCATCGCGGGCGGCATATCAGTAAGCATCCGCTCACCACGCGGCCCGGTCACTTCGCACTTTAGTCCCTCAGCGAGACGCGCTGTAGCTGGGGCATCTCTAGCTTTGGCCTTGGCGGGATCGGCGGCAATAGCTGCGCTCGTCCGATCGATCGCTTCACGCACCGCAGCGTTAGTCATGGTCAGACTCCTCTAATCGCAACAGCCGCCATATGCAGGCTAACGTTCCGCTTCAGGTGCGCGCCGTTTCCGGCGCGTCACCTGCAAGCGGCGGTTGGGTCGCCTCCAAGAATCGCTCAATGAGCGGGTTGACCCTGTCCGGGTGCGTAAGCGGCGCCATATGACCCACGCCGTCAATCTCTTCTACGCGTACGCGCGGCAGTACCGTCGTTAGCAGTCGGGCAACCGCGCGGGCTGAGGCCTTCGACTTGGTTCCGGTCAGAAAAAGCGTCGGGACACCAACTGTCGCGAACGCTTTCAACGGTGTCGGCTCGTAAAACGCCGCGTGCCACTCTGGCTTGACGGCGCGCATGGCTGCGGCGAGCAGCGGCCGCCGAGGCTCCGGTGTCGCGTCCCATGTACCTTCGCCCATCCAGTAGTCGATGAAGCGTTGTGCCGAAGCGCTGAGATTGCCTTCATCGACCAGGCGGTTCGTGTCGTCGCGAACCGCAAGAATCTCCCGCGCCGCAGCGCTCTGGGGTGCATCGGCCATCAGAACGCTGAAGAGCACCGGTTCATATAAGACAAGAGAAATCAGGCGACCCGGATCTGCGAGTGCCGCCTTGAGCGCGATTGCTCCACCAAACGAATGCCCGATCAAATGGAACCGATCGCCCGCGGCCCGAAACACGGAGCTCAGGAGCGCGAGCTCGTCGTCGAGATGCATGGGTTCATCTTGCGGCCAGGCCGCAGTCTTGCCCGACCCATATAGATCGACCGCGATCACCCGGAATCGATGTGCGAGGCGTTCCATCAACGCCCGCCATTGTCCCGAGGAGCTTGCGCTGGAATGAAGACAAACAACCGATGTGCCGGCGCCAGCCTCGCGAAAATATGGTGCTGGTGGCGCTATCGTCGTCTCCTAGGCGGCCCAACGTTGGAGTTCACCCGCTCGCGGAAGCGGGCGCAGCCTGCTGTAGCGAGTCGGGTGCAACGACGGGGTTAGGCCTCGCGGGCGTACACTGCGCCGTGCAAGCGACGCGAAGACAGACGACGATGTTCACGCAGCGCCCCCGTTTTGCTCCCACCATTGAGGCAGGCGCGGATTGAGTGTAGACCAAAACGCACCGTGATAAGACGGGAGGAGCACCTGCACGACGGCGACTACTACCGTGGCGACGAGCGCAATGGCATAGGTCTGTGGCCAGGTGGGTACACCCCACACGTACGAGGCTGACCAGAGGCCGACGAAGGTTGCTGCCCACAGAAGTTCGAGCGCGCGCTTCGCGCGAAGAATATTG
>JAOUGR010000462.1 GCA_029857655.1 Gammaproteobacteria bacterium
GCCCGCCACGCAGTTGTAGCAGTAAGTCGGGACCAGCCGCGACGAGGGCGCGGGCGCTGCTGCCATGTTCGGCTCCTGTTCCAGGGCGGCCGGGCGTCTGGACTCAAAACAGGTAATTCGGTACGATAATACGCCGAGGCCGCGGGCGGGGCAAACCCGCCAGGCAGGGAATCTCGACAGCACCATTCGCTACGGGAACCGCCGCGCGGGCGGTCGGCGGCGACCAGGAAGGGAAGATGCGACAGGATCAGCGACCTCCATTCAGGAAGCGCCTCGTTCGGGTGTGCCTCAATGGTCGCTGGCGCGAGGACGCCGTAGCGGATCACTTGCTGCTGGTCGATTACCTGCGCGAGACCGCCGCGCTCACCGGCACCAAGACGGGCTGCGATGGCGGCGAGTGTGGCGCCTGCATGGTGCTGGTCGACTCGGTGCCTGTACCGGCCTGCATCACGCTCGCAGTGCGTTGCGACAACCGCGCGGTCGAGACCATCGAGGGCCTCACCGCTGGCGACGGCCTGCACCGGCTGCAGCGCGCCTTCCACGAACACCTCGGCGCCCAATGTGGTTTCTGCACGCCCGGCATGATCATGTCGGCCGCGGCCCTGCTGCGTCGCAATGCGCGGCCTACCGATGCACAGATCCGCGAGGCGCTGTCCGGCAACCTGTGCCGCTGCACCGGCTACGTGAAGATCGTCGAGTCCGTGCGCGCCGCTGTGGACGAAGCGCCGTGAGCGGCAGCGTCTCGTCCCGCGGTTGGCCGCGACCGGGCGTGCCGCTGATCGACGGCATCGACAAGGTCACCGGGCGCGCGTGCTATACGGCCGACCTCGACCACCGCGGCGCGCTGGTCGGGCGGATCTTCCGCAGCCCGGTCAGTCATGGGGAAATCCTGCGGCTCGACCTGTCGCGGGCGCGGAGCCTCGAGGGCGTGGTCGCCGTCGTGGTCGGCGAGGACTGCAAGCAAACCTACGGCGTGTTGCCCATGGCGATGAACGAACATCCGCTCGCGCGCGACAAGGTCCGTTATCGCGGCGAGCCGGTGGCCGCGGTGGCGGCGGTCGACGCCGAGACCGCGGAGCGGGCGCTCGCGCTGATCGAGTTCGAGGTGCGGAAGTTGCCCGCGCACTACACCGTGGAAGCGGCGCGTGCCGAGAGCGCCGCGCTCGTTCATGAGAATCGGCCAGGCAACGTGGAGCGCGCCGTGCACCACACCTTCGGCGACCCGGAGGCAGGTTTCGCCGCCGCCGACCTGGTCCGCGACGCCAGCATCGACTGCGCGGAGGTGAACCACGCGCAGATCGAGCTGCACGCGGCCCTCGCGGATTACGATCCCGCGACCGGGCAGCTGACCATGCAGAGCGTTTCGCAGGTGCCCTTCTACCTGCACATGATGCTGGCACGCTGCCTGCAGATGGACGAGTCGCGGATCCGCGTCATCAAGCCATTCGTCGGCGGCGGATTCGGCGCACGCGTCGAGGTGCTCAACTTCGAGATCGTCACCGCGCTGCTCGCGCGCGCCGCGCACGGCAAAGTACTGATGCAGCTAACGCGGGAGGAGAACTTTCTCACGCACCGCGCCCGCCCGCAGACCACGGTACGGCTCAGGCTGGGGATGCGCCGCGACGGCCGCATCACCGCCTGCGAGTGCGAGGTCGTGCAGCGCGGCGGTGCCTACGCCGGCTATGGCATCGTCACGATTCTCTATGCCGGCGCCTTGCTGCACGGCTTGTATGCGATTCCGGCAGTCAAGTACGACGGTTACCGGATCTACACGAACCTGCCGCCCTGTGGCGCCATGCGGGGCCATGGCAGCGTCGACACCCGGCATGCGTTCGAAGTGCTGCTCGATCGCATGGCGCGCGAGCTCGGGCTCGATCCGTTTGCCGTGCGCCGCATGAACCTGCTGCGCGCGCCGACCCGGACGCTCAATGACCTGCTCGTCAACAGCTATGGTCTGCCCGAGTGCCTCGACCGCGTCGAGCGCGCAAGCGGCTGGCGCGAGCGCATCGGGCGGCTGCCGCGCGGCAGGGGGCTCGGCATGGCGTGCTCGCACTACGTGAGCGGGGCGGCCAAGCCGATTCACTGGACGGGCGAGCCGCATGCGGTCGTGAACCTCAAGCTGGACTGGGACGGCGGCGTGACCGCGTTCACCGGCGCTCCCGACATCGGCCAGGGGTCCTCGACGATGGTC
>JAOUGR010000463.1 GCA_029857655.1 Gammaproteobacteria bacterium
CAGCGGGTTGTAGGGGAATGTCGCCGTCGAGGCGCGGCCTTGTCGCTTGATCGCGACCCGCCAGGGTTTTTCGTCCTGCTGGGCGCGGAATGCATCGTCGATGCGGGGCGTGTCGAGCATGGCCGGGTCGAAGATGGCGTGCGGGCCGAGCAGGCCCTTGTCCGGCAACATATAAGAGGCGTTGGTCGCCTCGATCATCAGCACGGCCACCGGCTCCGCACAGGCCAGGCGCCACATCGTGCCGCGTGGCACGACGATGTAGTCGCCCGCCTCGAATTCAAGGCGCCCGAAATCGCAGAACAGCTCGCCCCGCCCGCGGTGCACGAACAGGAGATCGTCGCCATCGCCATTGCGCGCGAGGTGGTCCATGTCCCCGCCGATGCGCCACTGGCGGATCCGGCAATGTGCGTTGTGCAGCACATCGTCTGCGGACCACGGGCTCGCGGCGACCGCATCGAGCCTGGTGAGGTCGAATGCATGCGGCCGCAATGGCCCCTCAAAGGAAGACCAGGCAGTTGGCGGATGGCTGTGATGGAAGAATGCAGCCGGCCCGAAGAAGCCTTCCTTGCCCATCTCGCGCTCGAAGGTGCCGGGCGGCAGGTCGCAGTGCGCCTGCCGCGAAGCCTTGCCCTCGACCCGCGGAAAACCGATGTAACGTTTCATGCCGTCAATTTAGTTTCAAATGTAACTAATGGCAAGCGGGCAGATCAGCGCTCCATGATGGCCGTCACACCCATGCCACCGGCGGTGCAGACCGAGATCAGCCCGCGGCCTGAACCGCGCTCCGACAGCAGTTTCGCCAGCGTCGCGACGATGCGAGCGCCGGTCGCCGCGAACGGATGGCCGACGGCGACCGAGCCGCCCTTGACATTGAGCTTCGCGCGGTCGATGGAGCCGAGTGGCGCAGCCAGACCGAGGCGCTCGCGGCAGAACTCCGGCGACTCCCAGGCTTTCAGCGTGCACAGCACCTGCGCCGCAAAAGCCTCGTGGATCTCGTAGAAATCGAAGTCCTGCAGCCGGATGCCGGCATCGGCCAGCATGCGCGGCACGGCGTAGGCGGGCGCCATCAACAGGCCCTCGCCGCCGACGAAATCGACCGCTGCGACCTTGCCGTGGGTCAGCCAGGCCTGCACGGGCAGGCCGCGCGCGCGCGCCCAGTCCTCGCTCGCAAGCAGCGCGGCGGCAGCACCGTCGGTCATCGGTGTCGAATTGCCGGCGGTCAGCGTGCCGTCCGCGGCAAATGATGGCTTGAGTTTTGAAAGCTTCTCGAGGCTGGTTTCGGCGCGCACGTTGTTGTCGGTCTTGAGACCGAGGCAGGGCACGACCAGGTCCGACATGAAACCCTCGGCCCAGGCTTTGCTGGCCCGACGATGGCTTTGCAGGGCGAGTTCGTCCTGTTCGCCGCGACCGATCCGCCAGGCACGCGCCATCTGTTCGCAATGCTGGCCCATGGACATGCCGGTGCGCGGCTCAGTGACACCCGGCAGTACCGGCTTGAAGTGCCGCGGCCGCAGGCCGAACCAGGGCTTGATGCGCTCGCCGAAGCTGCGCGCGCGATAGCTCTTGAGCATCAACTGCTGGTACTCGCGCGAGAAAACGACCGGCGGGTCGCTGGCCATGTCCACGCCCGCCGCAATGCCAGAGTCGATCTGGCCGAGGGCGATCTTGTTGCCGATCAGGATCGCGGCCTCGAGACTCGTGCCGCAAGCGCGCTGCAGGTCGAGGCCAGGCGTCTCCGGCGCGAGACCCGAGCCGAGCACGGATTCGCGCGCCAGGTTCCACTGGCTCGAATGCTTGACCACCGCGCCTGCGGCGACATCGCCAAGGCGCTCGCCGCGCAGGGCAAAGCGGTCGACGACCGCAGTCAGCGACGCGGTCAATAGTTCCTGGTTGCCGACCGCGGCGTAGGCGCCGTGCGACCGCGCAAACGGTATCCGGGCGCCGCCGATGACGGCGACCCTCTTAGGTTGCGATCCGACCAGCATGATGACTCTCCGGTAAGCGCTTGGCAGCAGCCTGATCCGGTAGAATGCCAGTATCCACACCAGCCCGCCACGGCGCGGCTTCTCTCGCGCCATGTCCGAACCCGGCAGATTTTCGAGCACATTCCGCCGCGACGCGCACGCGATCCTGCGCTTTGCGGGACCACTTGCGGTCAACAACCTGGTGCTGGCCGGCATGCAGCTG
>JAOUGR010000114.1 GCA_029857655.1 Gammaproteobacteria bacterium
GTCGCCCGCATCACGGCCATTGCCGCGCCGCCGCCGAAAGCCTGCACGATGCGAGCGATCACCAGCGATTCGAGCGATGGCGCCAGGATGCCGGCCAGGCTGCCGGCGACAAACAGGCCGAGGCCCGCCAGCACGACGGGGCGGCGGCCATAGCGGTCCGACAGCGGCGCGATGACCAGGTTGCCGAATGCGATGGCGACCAGAGAAAGGCTGATCAGCAACTGCGCGGCCGCCGGATTCGTGCCCATCGCCGTGGCGATCGCCGGCAGCGCCGGCAGCAGCACGTGCAGACCGAATGTGCCGATCGAGCCGATGATCGCCGCACCGATGATCAGGCGCCGGCCGCTGTCGCGTTTTTCCAAGAGGGGTCCGATCCTTCGTCGCATCTTGCGGCGGGAACACGGTTCCTGCAACAAGGACCGCCCGGTGTCTCGCATCGGGTTATTTGACAAGTAATTAAATGGTTGTTTAACTATTGAACTATGAACCGGAGCAGGGCGGTGAAATCGCTGGCGGCGCTGGCGCAGGATACGCGCCTGGACGCGTTCCGGCTGCTGGTTCAGGCGGGGCCCGAAGGCCTTGCAGCCGGCGAGCTCGCAGCCCGGCTCGACATCTCGCCGCCGGCGTTGTCATTCCACCTGCGCGGGCTCGCGCACGCCGGCCTGGTGCGGGCGCAGCAGGACGGCAGGTTCATTTACTACTCGGCCGACTTCGACGCGATGCAATCGCTGCTCGGTTTCCTGACTGAAAACTGCTGCAACGGGGCGGCCTGCACACCCGCGCGCGCAACCGGCCGCAGATCGAGTGCAAGGAGAACATCATGAAGCGATTTCACGTCCACGTGGCAGTCCGGGACCTCGACGGCAGCAAGGCCTTCTACACAAAGCTGTTCGGCGCCGAGCCAGCGGTGGGCAAGCGCGACTACGCACAGTGGATGATCGAGGACCCACGGATCAACTTCGCCATCTCGGCCGGGTGCGATCGCGCCGGCATCGAACATCTCGGCCTCCAGGCCGACACTGCGGAGGAGCTCGCGGAGATCCGCGAGCGCCTGGTGAAGGCGGGCGCCGGAATCGCGGACGAGCCCGGAGCCAATTGCTGTTACGCTTATTCCGACAAGCACTGGACCGTGGACCCGCAGGGCATCGCCTGGGAATCGTTCCACACTGTGGGTGTGGCGCTTCACTACGGAGACGATCATGGCCCGAGGCGTCAGGCCGAATGCGCCTGCGGTGACAACGGCTGCTGCGCGGGCTGATGGCGGAGCGCATCCGCAATGTGTTGTTCCTGTGCACCGGAAATTCGGCGCGCAGCATACTGGCGGAAGCGCTCGTCAATCATTGGGGGCACGGGCAGTTTCGCGGCTACAGTGCCGGCAGCTTCCCGACCGGGCGAGTCAATCCGCTGGCCCTCGAGCTTCTCACGCAAATGAAGATGCCTGCAGAGGGCGCGCGCAGCAAGAGCTGGGATGAATTCGCAGTGACCGACGGCGTCGAGATCGACTTTGTCATCACGGTCTGTGATGACACGGCGGGTGAGACCTGCCCGGTCTGGCCGGGCCAGCCGATGACGGCGCACTGGGGCGTCGAGGATCCAGCTGCAGTCGAAGGCAGCAGGACGCAGAAAATGCTCGCATTCCGCAAAGCCTTTCGCGCGCTTGAGCACCGCATCCGGATCTTCCTGGACCTGCCGTTCGCCTCGCTGGATCGTACGCGGCTGCAGCACAAGCTCGATGAGATCGGTCGGCAGCCGCCGACAGCAGACAATGCGCCCGCCGGCTGCTGAACTCGGCTTTTTTGAACGCTACCTGACGGTCTGGGTGCTGGCGTGCATCGTGGCCGGGATCGGCTTCGGTCAACTCGTACCCGGCGCCGCGGCCGCGATCTCGCGTCTGGAATTCGCGCGCGTCAACCTGCCGGTCGGGCTCTTGATCTGGGTCATGATCATCCCGATGCTGATCAAGGTGGATTTCAGCACCTTGCACGAAGTGCGCCAGCACGCACGTGGAATCGGCGTGACGCTTTTCGTCAATTGGGCGATCAAGCCATTCTCGATGGCGCTGCTCGGCTGGATCTTCATCCGGCATTTGTTCGCGGAATGGCTGCCTGCCGCCCAGCACGACAGCTATGTCGCGGGCCTGATCCTGCTGGCCGCCGCCCCGTGTACGGCCATGGTATTTGTCTGGAGCAATCTGTCGAAGGGTGAGCCAAACTTCACGCTGACGCAGGTGGCGTTGAATGACCTGATCATGGTCTTTGCCTTCGCACCGATCGTCGCGTTGCTGCTGGGTGTCGCGTCCATACAGGTGCCGTGGGACACGCTGCTGCTCTCCGTGGTGCTTTACATTGTCGTGCCGCTGCTGCTGGCACAGGCCTGGCGCCGCCGCCTCTTGCGCCGCGGGCCAAACGCCTACCAGGCGGCAATCCGCCACTTCGCGCCTTGGTCACTTGCCGCACTGCTCGGGATGCTGGTATTGCTGTTCGCCTTCCAGGGTGACGCGATCCTCACGCAACCGCTGGTGATCGCGCTGCTGGCCGTGCCGATCCTGATCCAGGTGCTGCTGAATTCCAGCGTCGCCTACCTGCTGAACCGCCGCCTCGGCGTCCCGCACTGCGTGGCCGGGCCATCGGCGCTGATCGGCGCTTCCAACTTCTTCGAATTGGCCGTCGCGGTCGCAATCAGCCTGTTTGGGCTCCGATCGGGCGCAGCGCTCGCGACGGTGGTCGGCGTGCTGATTGAGGTGCCGGTCATGCTCCTGGTCGTACGCGCAGTCAATGCCTCGCGCGCCTGGTACGAGGCGGGACCGGCTATGCCCGCGATCCGGGTCACCGGCGATTAGCTGCTAGAATCGATGCGGCCGGCGCTCCCGGCACAAAATGCTGGCCTATTTCCTGATCCTGATCCTGCTGATTCTCGTCAACGGCCTGTTCGCAATGGCCGAACTGGCGGTTTTTTCGTCACGCCCGACGCGCCTGAAGCAGATGGCCGATTCCGGCAGCAAGGGCGCGCGCGCGGCACTCCGGCTGCTGGAGGATCCGACCCGTTTCCTGTCCACCGCGCAGATCGGCATAACGGTGATCAGTGTGCTGTCGGGCGTTTACAGTGGTGCGCGATTCGCCATACCGCTCGGCGAGTGGCTGGCGCGAATCGATCTGCTGGCACCCATCGTGCAGTACACCGACACGATCGCTTACGGCATTGTCGTCGCCGGCGTCACCTACCTCTACCTGGTGATCGGCGAGCTCGTGCCCAAACGCTGGGCCTTGACCAATCCCGAGGTAATCGCATCACTCGTCGCGCGCCCGATGCAGATGCTTGCGCGTTTCTCCGCGCCGCTGGTCTGGCTGCTGCAGGGGTCCACTGAACTCGTCGTGCGCGGCCTCGGGCTGCGCAAGTCCACCAGCCGCGGCCTGACCGAGGAGGAAATCCGTTCGATGATTGCCGAGGCAACCCGTGCCGGCGTGTTCCACGTGGAAGAACATCGCATGATCGAGGCCGTGTTGCGCCTGCCGGATCGCACGGTGCGCACTATCATGGTCCCGCGCGGTGACGTGGTTTGGCTCGACGTGGATGACAGCCGCGAGACAGTGTGGAATGCCGTGCGTGGCGGCAATCATTCGCGCTACCCGGTTTGCCGCGGTGACCTGGATGAATTGCTGGGGATCGTGCAGACCGGCGATCTGGCGGCCTGGCTGCGGGACACCTCGGGTGGCGACCTCGTATCGCGGTTGCGCGCGCCGCTGGTCGTGCATGAATCAACGCCGGTGCTGCGACTGTTGAGCCTGTTCCGCGAGGCGCGGCTGAACTTCGCCGTGGTCGTGGACGAGCACGGCTCGATCGAGGGTATCGTGACGCCCGGCAACATCCTGACCGCGATCGCAGGCGAGCTGCCCGAAGCCGCGAGCGAGGAGGTCCCGGAGGCGGTCCGGCGCGACGACCAGTCGTGGCTGATCGACGGGCGCATGCCAATTGACGACGTCGAGCGGTTGCTGGGATGCGGCAACATGCGTTCCGGCGACGATTACACGACGCTCGCGGGATTCGTGCTGGCGCAGCTGGGCCACCTGCCGGTCACGGCGGAGAATTTCCGCTGGCGCGGACTGCGCTTCGAGATCGTGGACATGGACGGTCGGCGTATCGACAAGCTGCTGATCAAGCGGCTCACACCGGAATGAGGCAATGAGCTACCAGCCACGCCGGCCCGCCCGGCAGGAAATGCTGCGCATTCGGGGACTCCTTCATCGCGTGCTGCGCTGGGGGCCGGAATCGGACGACCCGGTGTTGCTGCTGCACGGCTGGGCCGACAGCGCGGACAGCTTCCAGTTCATCGCGGACGAGATGGCGCCGCAGTGGGCGCTCGCCGCGCTCGACTGGCGCGGTTTCGGGCATAGCGAATGGAGTCCGGCCGGCTACTGGTTCCCGGACTATTACGCCGATCTCGAAGTGCTGCTGGAGCAGTTGTGTCCGGCAGGCGCTGCCCGCCTCGTGGGACACAGCATGGGCGGCAACATTGCGATGACCTATGCCGGCATCCGGCCGGAGCGCGTCAGGAGCCTCGTGAATCTCGAGGGCTTCGGCCTGCCGCGCACGGATCCGTCGCAGGCGCCGCAACGGCATGCGAAATGGCTGGACCAGCTGCGCGAGGCGCCGGAATTCAACGACTATACTTGCGCTGAAGACCTGGCCGCGCGGCTGATCCGGCGCAACCCGCGCCTTGCAAAGGACCGCGCGTCATATATCGCCAGTTGCTGGACCAGGGCGCTGCCCGACGGCGGTGTGCGGCTGCGCGCCGATCCCGCTCACCGCTTCGTCAATCCCTATTCGTACCGGCGCGAGGAAATGGAAGCCTGCTGGCGCCAGCTCACGGCTTCCGTGCTGATGGTCTTCGGCGGGAAATCTGATCTTGCGACGCGTCTCGGCACGGAGGGTGGTGAGGCTGCATTCCGCGCCTGCATTCCCGGCGTGCGCGTCGAAGTCTTGGCCGATGCGGGTCACATGCTCCATCATGAGGAACCCGCGGCGCTCGCGCGGCTCATCGAGAACTTCCTGGGAAGCGCATGACGGAAGCCGGAGATGAATGGCCACCCACGCTGCTCTGGGCCACGCTGGTGGTTGCGGCCGGACTCGTCTGGTCCGGCATCGCACCATTCGACCGGCTGACCTGGTACCTGGAGATCTTCCCGATCGCAATCGTGTTTCCGCTGATGTACGCGACGGCCCGTCGCCATCCGCTGACGCCGCTGCTCTACGTACTCATCGCATTTCATGCGCTGATCCTGGTGCTCGGCGCGCACTACACCTACGCGCGCGTGCCACTGGGATTCTGGGCTCAGGATCTCCTGGACCTGTCTCGCAATAATTACGACCGCATCGCCCATGTTGCGCAGGGATTCATTCCGGCCATCGCTGTGCGCGAAGTATTCAAGCGCTGGTCGCCGGTGAAGAGCGGTCCGTGGCTGGCATTCATGACGGTCGCGACCTGCCTTGCGATCAGCGCCAGTTATGAATTCGTCGAATGGTGGGTGGCCATCGCCGCGGGTGTCGCAGCCGAAGATTTCCTGGCAACGCAGGGCGACGTCTGGGACACGCAGTGGGACATGTTCCTCGCGACGCTCGGGGCGATCGCGGCGATCGCGACGCTTTCCGGCGCGCATGATCGCGCGATCGCGAAACTGGCCGCGCGATGAGACGCCGTCTGCGGGTTTGGCTGCGCCGGACAATCACCTACAAATGGGCGCGACGGCTCGTGGTGGCGGTCATTGGCGGAAGCGTGGTGTTGATCGGTATTGCGATGATCGTGCTGCCGGGGCCCGCGATCATCGTGGTCCCGCTGGGTCTCGGTATCCTCGGTCTGGAATTCGCCTGGGCGCGCATCTGGCTCCGCAAGCTGCGCGCGGCGGCCACCGACGTTGTCAATCGCATGCATGGCCGGCGGCGCAAGACCGAGCCGCCACCGCCGAGCGCGTAACGCGCCTCATGTGGGAGCCGGTCAGGGGCTCCTAGGTCGCAAACAACTGCGCGGCGATGTCCTTGAATGACTTGAACTCCAGCACATTGCCGCTCGGGTCCAGCAGGAACATGGTCGCCTGTTCTCCCGGCTGGCCGGGAAATCGGACATGGGGTTCGATCTCAAAGCGCACGCCGGCCGCCTTCAACCGTTGCGCAAGCGATTCCCACTCGGGCATCTCCAGTACCATGCCGAAATGCGGCACCGGGACCTCGTGCCCGTCCACAGGGTTGCTGGTGGCATCGCGCGGCGCCGACTCGACGGCGTGGCAGACGAGCTGGTGTCCGAAGAAATCGAAATCCACCCAGGCATCCGAACTGCGCCCTTCCGCGCAACCGAGCAGGTCACCGTAGAATGCGCGCGCGCCAGCCAGGTCGCGCACCGCGATCGCCAGGTGAAATGGCGTGAGGGCCGTGTGTAATTGCACGTGCCGTTCCTCCGCCGTCAGGCAGCGAGTTTCGCGGTCATCGTGATCGCGGCATTCAACAATTTGCTGACCGGACAGCCGGTCTTGGCTTTCGTGGCCGCGGCATCGAACTTCGCTCGGTCGGCGCCGGGCGCTCGCACGTTGACGTCCAGGTGCACTTTGGTGATCGAGAATCCTGCATCCGTCTTTTCGAGCGTGACCGCAGCCTGGGTGTCGATGCGCTCTGGCTGGATGCCGGCCTCGCCCAGCATCAGCGAAAGCGCCATCGAGAAACAGCCGGCATGCGCCGCGCCGATCAACTCTTCGGGATTGGTGCCGGGCACGCTCTCGAAGCGCGTGCCGAAGGAATACGGTGTGGCGGAGAGCACGCCGCTTTCGGTGGTGATGCTGCCCTTGCCGTCCTTGATGCCGCCTGTCCAGGCGGCCGATGCCTTTCGCT